>CAZOMH010000275.1:0-5997 GCA_964580415.1 uncultured Nitrospirales bacterium | reverse complement strand
TCCAAGTCTGTGCGGACGAACACTATCCCGCTGTCGGGCGGGGCGGGTTTGAAAGTGACCGTGGTCAGGCTTCCCGTGTGCAGGCCGACTCCCGAGTAGGAGGCCGGTTCGGCAATCGTCCGTTGTTTCATAGTTCTTTTTTGTCTTCCAGCGCGGCCAGCCGCGCTTCCAGTTGCCGCACCCGCCGGGCGAGTTCAGGCAACTGCGCCTGCACGACCAGCACACGCCGTTGCTGTGCATGATCCATTGCCGGAAACCCGGAAACCACTTGTCCGGGCGCCACGGAGCGCGTCACGCCGCTTCTGGCGGCGATACTCGCGCCATCGCCAAGGGTGATGTGACCGTTGATGCCCGCCGACGCGCCGATGCGCACCTGGCTTCCGATTACAGTGCTTCCGGCCACACCGGCCATCCCGGCGATAACGCTGTGCTCTCCGATCTGCACATTGTGGCCTATCTGGACCAGATTGTCAATTTTAACACCGTTGCCGACTTTGGTCACACCAAAGGTCGCCCGGTCAATCGCCGTGTTGCTGCCGATTTCCACATCGTCGCCTATCTCGACCGTGCCCACCTGGGGAATCTTCATCCACGACCCGCCCATGGGAACAAACCCGAATCCGTCACTGCCGATGCAGACACCGGCATGGAGCACGCAGCGGGCGCCAATCCGGACCCCCTCGCGGATGACCGCGTTGGGATAGACCACACTGTCCGGGCCAACCGCGCTGCCCCGTCCAATGTACACGCCCGCATAGAGCACCACACCGTCGCCCAGCACCGCGCCGTCTTCGACGCAAACGCCGGGACCGATGGACAGGTTGGCGCCCAGCACCGCTCCGGGGGCGACAACGGCCCGTTCATGGATGCCGGACGGCGGACGGGGAGACCGTTCGGCGGCAAACATATGCAGAACCCGCACAAAGGCCTGTTCCGGCTGGGGCGTCACGATGGCTGCCGGCAGCGGCAGCGGTTCGACGGGTTTGGGAATGAGCACGGCCGAGGCCCGCGTCTCGTGCAATTGGGGAAGATAGGTGTCGTTGCGCACAAAGCACAGGTCGCCCGGCCCGGCTTCTTTAAGGCCGTTGACACCCGTAATCGCTGTCTCAGGATCACCCTGAACGGTTCCGCCCAAGAGGCGGGCTATTTCACCGACGGTCATTCCCATTGTGGGGTTGGCTGTCCGGAGCGGCTTGACAGCCGCCCCGCAGGGCCTATTTGTTCAGCAGTCCCAGCACGCTTGTGGTGATGTCGATGGTGGCGCTGCTGTACAGCACGCTGGCGCGCGGTCCGCCGCCCGAATTGAGCACCAGATGATAGCCTTCTTTTTCCGCAACCTGGGCGATGGTCTTCTGAATGTCGGCCACGACTTCCTTAAGCACCTGCTCTTCGTTGCTGTCGATCATGCGCTGGCGTTTTTCCAGCTCGCTCTTGTAGGACGACATGTCGTTTTCGATCTGAAGCTTGGCCGCCGAGCGCTGGTCGTCGGTCATCTTTTCACGGTTCTTTTCGAAGTCCGCGCGGGCCGTCTCAATGCTCTTTTGCTTGACATCGATTTCGGCCTGCAGTTTGTCCACTTCCTTCTGGAGCTCGGCATACTTCTGCTCGCGCTTCTTGTAGTCCTTCATGAGCTGGCCCATGTCAACCACGGCAATGCGGTAGCCCGTACCGCCACCCGGCGCGGCAGCGGCCGCGGGGGCGGTCTCAGGGGCGGCGGCGGGCTTGGCGTATGCGGGAGCGCCAAGCAGGGTCAAAGCGACCATGGCGGCGGCGAAAGCAAACGGAACCGTCAGGGATGTCGTCTTTTTCACAAAATGGTGTAACACGATACTATCCTTTTCTTCTGAGTTGCTCGCAAAACTGATTATGTTCCGGGCGGATATACCGCAGGGACATGACTGTTTTCGATTGTGGGGGGCCAGTATACCACTCCCCCCGGAGCCGCGCAAAACGGCTCCGGGCGGAAAGCGGCAGCACACCGGGTTCCGCCTGACTGCGGGATGCCCGGTTTTGCTGTTCTAGAATTTGTACCCTGTGGCCAAATGCAGGCGGCCGCTGCTGCTCTGCGTGTCGTCCGGATTAAGCGGGAAACCATAGTCCACGCGGATCGGGCCAAGCATGGGCACGTTGAATCCAAGGCCCACGCCGGCGCTGTACCGGAAATCGCCAAAGTTGAAGTCGCCCGCATCCTCCCAGACACCGCCCGCATCAACGAATCCATACAGGCGCAAGTCCTTGGTAACCTTGTACTTGGCTTCGAAGTTGTAGATCATGCGCATGTTGCCGCCGGTGGCGAAAGTGTCCCCCCATTTGACGAACAAAACCTGGTATTCTTTGACTTTTGGGCCGATGTCGCGGTTCTCGTAACCGCGGACCGTGTTGGTGCCGCCGGCATAGAAACGGTCCTGAAGCGGAACGTCTTCCGAACTGCCGTAGGAGTCCATGATGCCGTTGCGCATGCGGGCGGAAAGCACCCACTTCTGGCCGTCGGCAATCGGACGGTACCAAGTGGAATCTTGTTCCAGTTTGACGAAGTTGTTGTCTCCGCCCACACCGGCCCACTGCAGGGACAGGATGTGCCAGGAACCCTTGGTCGGGTCGTACTTGTTGTCGAGCGTGTTGCGCTCAATCGTCCCGCGCGGGCCGATGGTTGTGGAACTGCCTTCCTGCGAACGAATTTCACGGTTGGCGTACCAGGGAATACCGCTGATTTCCGTGTCTTGGTACAGCAGGCCGAGGGTGGCCTGCACGTAGGGCGACAAGGATTTGCCGAAGCGAAGCTGGCCGCCCTTCTGGGCCTCGGTGTAGTGCGCACCGCCCGTGACGTCATAGCGCTCGTCAAACAGGTCCGTGCCCAGGGACACCGGATAGCCCAGGAACTCGGGTTCCGTGAAGCTGAGAGAGTACTGGTCGCGGTGCTGGGACTCGTTTACCCGCAGCCGAAGCTGCTGGCCGCCGCCGGAGAAGGTCGGCCAGTTGGCGATGTCAAAGTTGGTCAGGCGCAGTTCGCCGAATCCGCCGACGCCGTCTTCGGTGCTGTAGCCGCCGCCGAAATTGAAGGTGCCGGTCTTGCCCTCCTGCACATCCACCATCATGTCGCCAAAGAGATTGCCGGCATCCTTGTCCTGGGGCTCGTCGAACGTGATGCGCACGGACTCGAAGAAGCGGCTGTTTTCAAGGCGCTGTTTGCTTTCCTCGACCGCGGCGCCGTCGTAGCGCTCCCCGGGGATCAGCAGCATCTGGCGGCGCACAATCTCGTCCTTGGTGACGTTGTTGCCGGTGACGCGGATTTCGCGGACGTACTTCATGTCGCCTTCGGACAGGTTGTACACCACGCGGGTCGTTTTCGTGTCGCGGTTGAGCGTGACCTGCGGCGTGACCACGGCGTCCACGTAGCCGCTGCTCTGGTAGTCCTTCTGGAGCGACTGCACATCCTTGGCCACCTGCCCTTTGTTGTGCACGTCGCCGGGCTTCACCTTGGCGATCTTCATCATTTCATCGTCGTCATAAACCGTGTTCTGGTTGATGTCGAGGGTGTCCATCTTGTACTCGGGACCCTCTTCAATGTACACCGTCACGTCAATACCCTTGCCGTTGTCGGTGTAGACCAGGTCGGTCTTGGGCACCTGCGCTTCAAGCCGGCCTCGGTTGCCGTATTCGTCCACGATGCCCGCCAGATCGGCCTCAAACTTCTCTTCCTCGTATTTGCCGCCGAGGAACCACCACGCCCGTTTGGTCTTCATGAGCTTGCGCAGGCGGTGGTCCGTCAGCGCCTCGTTGCCGACGAACTTGATGCTGTGGATTCTGGCCTTGCGCCCCTCGGTAATCGTGTAGATGAGCCGCACGCGGGACGGTCCGATATTCTCGGCGACGGCATCGACGGTGGTGTTGGCGTAGCCTTTGGCCTCATACAGGCCCAGCACCGCCTTGCGCTCTTCCTCATAGGCCTCGGGGACAAAGGAGCTGCCCTCGCGCATCTTGAGCGCGCCGCGGATGGCGCGGTCCTTGATCTTCTTGTTGCCGATAATCCGGACTTCTTCAATCACGCGCTTTTCCTGCACGGTGAAGGTGAGAATCACCTTGCCGCCCGCCTCGGCGACGCCGGCGTTCACGGTATTGAAGAATCCCAGTTCATAAAGCCGCCGCACATCGCGCGAAACCCCGGCCTGGTTGAACGGGGCGTCGGGCTTGGATTCCAGTTTGGCGCGGACGACCTGGTCGCTGACGCGTTCGAGACCGTCAAAACGAATCTCGTTGACGGTCTTGCCCGAAAAGTCCTGGGCTGCGGCGCCCAGCGCCGTGCAGCAGAGTGCGATGGCGAGGCCTATGTACCTGGTTTTCAAGTGCTTGCACCTTCCACGGCAGGCGCGGCCAATTCGAACACCAGGCGGTCGCCAATGTCCGATGGTCGCACAACCAATAATTTGTTGCTTTCACCCCCCTCGCGAAGCAACATTTCTGCGAGGGGATCTTCCACATACTGCTGTACAGCCCGGCGCAAGGGACGCGCCCCATACTCTTCATTGCTGCCCATTCGGACCAAAAAGTCCTTCGCTTCATCCGAAAGGACCAATTGGACGCTTTGCTCCGCCACCCGATCTATCACTTCTTTGACCTGAAAGTCAACAATTTGGAGTAATTGCTCCCGGTTTAGGCGGTGGAAAACGAGCACTTCGTCGATGCGGTTGAGGAATTCCGGGTTGAACGTTTTGCGGGCTTCCTCGACCACGCGGTCCTTCATACGGGTGTGCGCCTCGCCCTCTGCATCGCTGTGGAAGCCCAGCGTGGTGCTTTTTCCTATGCGGCGCGCGCCCGCGTTCGAGGTCATGACGACGACGGTGTTCCGGAAATCCACCTTGCGTCCGGTGGAATCGGTCATGTGGCCCTCTTCCAGCACCTGGAGCAGCGAATTGAACACGTCCGGGTGCGCTTTTTCGATTTCAGCGAAAAGCACCACCGAGTAGGGGCGGCGGCGGACCTGTTCGGTCAGCTGGCCGCCCTGGTCGTAGCCGATGTACCCCGGGGGCGCGCCCATCATGCGGGACACCGCGAATTTTTCCATGTATTCCGACATGTCCACCGTAATCAGCGCTTCCTGGTTGCCGAACAGGAACTCGGCCAGCGCCTTCGCCAGAAGCGTTTTGCCCACACCCGTCGGACCGAGCAGAAGGAAAGAGCCCACCGGCCGGTTCGGATTGCGCAGGCCCGAACGCGACCGCTGGATTGCCCGGGTCATGGCGTCGATGGCCTCTTCCTGGCCAATCACGACGTGATGAAGTTCTTCGCGCATGCGCAGCAGCCGGGACGATTCCTTTTCCTCCAGTTTCGTCAGGGGCACGCCGGTCCATTTTGACACGATATAGGCGATGTCCTCGGCGGTGACCACGGCTTCTGCCGAGTCGCGCTTGCGCTCCCAGTCGCGCTTGGCATCGTCAAGGCGCGCAATCAGCGTGCGCTCTTTGTCGCGGAGCCCGGCCGCCTTTTCATATTCCTGGCCGCGGATGGCGGATTCTTTCTCCTTGGTCGCCTCGCCGATCTCATGTTCGAGCAGCTTGAGCGTGGGCGGGCGCGTGGTGATTTGCAGCCGCGCGCGGCTGCCCGCCTCGTCGATCACGTCCACCGCCTTGTCGGGCAGGAAACGGTCGGTGATGTACTGGTTGGACAGGCGGGCCGCGGCGACCACGGCCTCGTCGGAGAACTTTACCCGGTGGTGCGCCTCGTACTTGTCGCGCAGTCCCTTGATGATTTCGATGGTCTGGTCCACACTGGGCGCATTGACCATGATCATCTGGAAACGGCGCGCCAGCGCGGCGTCTTTTTCGATATGCTTGCGGTACTCGTCCATGGTTGTCGCGCCGATGCACTGCAGTTCGCCCCGCGCCAGCGACGGCTTGAGCATGTTCGCGGCGTCCACCGCACCCTCGGCCGCGCCGGCGCCCACAATCGTGTGCAGTTCGTCGATGAACAGGATGACGTTGTCGGCCCGGCGGATTTCTT
>CAZOMH010000274.1:0-6003 GCA_964580415.1 uncultured Nitrospirales bacterium | reverse complement strand
CATCTTCACAGTCTTCGCACCGGAGGCCAGGGCCAGCAGCTGGTGACCCAGGCAGATGCCGAAGACCGGAATGTCGGTTTCCAGCACTTCTTTGATGGCCTGGATGGCGTAGTCACACGGCTCGGGGTCGCCAGGGCCGTTGGACAGGAACACACCGTCGGGATGTTCGGCCAGCACCTCTTCGGGGCCGGCCGTGGCGGGCAAAACCCGCACGGAACAACCGTGTGCGGACAACAGACGCAGGATGTTGTGCTTGATGCCATAATCCATGGCGACGACGCGGTATTTCACCTCGGCCGGGGCAGGCCACTCGTAGGCCTCCTTGACGGCCACTTCTTTGACAAAATCGCTGCCGGCCATGTCGGCGCTGTTGCGCGCCTTGTTCAAGAGCGACTCATGGTCAAAATCGACCGTGCTGATGACAGCCTTCTGGGCACCCTTTGTGCGCAGGAGCCGCGTGATCTGGCGCGTATCCACTCCGTCAATGGCCACCACATTGTGCCTGCGCAGGTATTCGGGCAGCGTCGATGTGGCGCGCCAGTTGCTCGGCTCGAAACAGCACTCGCGCATGACAAACCCCCACACGTACGGGTGGTTCGATTCCGTATCGGCCTCGTTGCAGCCGTAATTGCCGATATGCGGATAGGTCATCGTCACAATCTGCCCGGCATACGACGGGTCCGTCAGAATCTCCTGGTAGCCGGTCATACTTGTATTGAATACCAGTTCGCCGGTCGATTCGCCGTCCGCGCCGACCGCCCGTCCTTCAAACACGCTCCCGTCTGCTATGGCAAGAATCGCTTTCTTCACGGCGCTTTTCGTCCCTTCTGAATGGGTTGGATGGAAGGATTATAGCATAACAGGGGGACGGTTTTCCGTCTGGCCAAGACATCTGGACAAGATCGCCGAAACCATGGCGGCATGCGGAACAACACCGCCCACATGCCGCAACCTGAGGCCCGGATATGATATAAAGAACTGAGGCGGGCATGTCGTTTCGACATTCCCGCCTCACTATTGCTATAAGTCCGAGACTGCTTGGAAAGGGTTACTTTCCAGGAGGCAGCAAGTGACTGAAGCTGACAATGGCCGAGCCACTGCACGCATACGCATTCTGAGAGCCCTGCACGTCCGTTGCCGAACCGGCCCACTGAATCGTGATCGAACCGTTCTTCTTGGTGTCGAGAATGGTCGTTCCGGTAATCGGGGTGGTCGCGTCAGCACCACGCGGACGGTTCGGCACTGCATAACCCGCCGCACCTTCCTGGCCAGCCGCCGTACCGCCGGCGACCGTCAAGTTACCATCCGTAGCGACCGGACGGAAACCAAGCGCCGCCTTCGGCTGGATCGTGAACGTGTTGTTCGGAGCCGCCGGGCCCAGGTACACACCGTTCTCGTTGTAGTACGCGATTTCGCAGGTCAGGACCGTGTCCACTGTGCTCTTCAAATAGATGAGCGACAGACTGCCGTTGCCCGTCGGGGGCAGACCGTTGCCGACCGGAGCGTTGTCAACGTACCAAGGAATGGACAGAGAAGCCGCGAAGGCCATACTGCCCACCAACATGATAGCTACTACACTAAGTTTCTTCATTTGTTTGTCACCTCCTGTCGTTGTGAAATTCTGCAAAAAACGGTCCCATGGACCGGTTACAGCACTTTCAAATTTGATTCCAGAGACCTTGGCCACTCCAAAGCTCAACTAGTTTGTACCACAAACCAGTCTGAATGTCAACACCTTTTTGCGCCAGTCATCCCGGCATCCCCCAAAAACGGCCCTTCCGGGAGGTCAATGCCTGTCGGCTGCGGTTGTCGCCGCATGGCGGGACCGATTCCGGCGGAATTTCTTAAGAAAGGGGTTGAGCCCCATGGTTTTGACGTGAACCATCCATTGGAACAGGGATACCCGCTCAAAGACAAAGGCATAATACATAAAGTGCAAGAAGAAAAGACCGTCAAACAAAAGGGGGATGTGGAATTTGGTCAGCCAGATGAGCAGCGGTGACAGGAAGGGGAATTTCATACAGAGGAAATAGACCTTCTTGACCCGAACCAAACGCTCCCGGTCGGGCACGTCGAGATACATGTCATGGTGCAGTGTAACGGCAAATTCCTTCTCTTTGGGAAGATATTTCCGGATTTCCGGATGGTTGGTCAGGGCAATGCCCGGGTAGGGCTGGAAAAAAGTGGTCCACAGATAGGTGGCATCCATTTTTCGAAAGAAGTCGAGCCGCTTCACATGGTCCTCAACGGTGTCACCCGGCAGCCCGAAAAAGGCACTGCTTCCGTAAGATATGCCGTGTTTCTTCAGGAGGGCGGCGAGATGGAAAATCTGCTCGTCCGACACGGGTTTCTCCATGATTCCCCTGCGCTGCGCCTCATCGCCGCTTTCGGGGGCCAGAATCATGGCTTTTGCCCCGGCTTCGGCCATTAGGCGGATATCGTCCTCCTCGATTGGTCCGAAACGAAACGCACCTGTGAACGGAATATGCACCCGGTCCCGGTACAGGGCCAGAAACTCGCGGAGCCAGTCGTTGCGCACCCACATCACCTCGTCCACGAAGAATATGTGCTTCACCCTGGTTGGGTGGTTCTTGACAGTGTGTTCGATCTCGGCAACAGCCCGTTCCGGCGTTAATTTGCGCACATAACGTGAACCGCCGTAATACTTTGCAAGCACAGGATTTGTGCAGAAAGTGCAGTGGAACGGGCACCCCCTGCCCAATACCAGACGCAAATAATGGCTGTGCCGGAAAAAGGCGTACTTGTTGTAAATTTGGCGGTCATGAAACGGGAGGGCGTCAAGGTCCGCCAAGTCGTCGGGGATCGGGTTCTTGACCACACCGGCGGCGGTCTTTACCCATAATCCCCTGATTTGTGAATAGTCGGTGCCCGCATCAATCGCCGCGCACAGGGCCAGCATCGGAAATTCCCCTTCGCCGACGCAAACGATGTCCACCCCCTCGTTTTCGATGATTTCGGGCGTCATAATGACATGCACGTTGCCCAGGATGGTTGCCGCGCCAAGTTCGCTGTGAACGCGACGCGCGATGCGCAGTGCCCAGGGTGCCGTGGGGGTCAGCACGGAAAAACCGACCACATCGGGACGGAACGCGGCAAGGTCGCGCAACAGCCGGTCCTCATCGTCATTGGCGTCGATGAACACGTCAACGGCATGGCCCGCCTGCTTGAGAGCGGCGGACATGGACATGATGCCCGTGTATTCCACCATCATGTCCTGACAAAACGCGACACGTGCCATTCCAACTCTCCGCGGCAAAAAGACCTTCTTGCCGCATCTCCAACGGAAACTCCGCCAAATACCGGCCCGTCGGCCATGATATCACCGGTTCAGACCTTGGTCAATGTCCTGCCGGTTACGTGCCAGGGACAATTTACATTGTGCATGTATGTCTTTCCGGTCGCATGCTGGCATAATGTGGTGAACCAACCGGGAGATGCAATAATGACGGAACGCCCCATTTCGAGGAGAACGGCCATGGGTGCCATGGCGGGACTGGCAGGCGCGGGACTGGCGGGCCCGTCCGCACCGGCGCAGACGGCGCCTGCGGCGGGCGGCGGCGGACGGTTCAAGCAGTCGGTGTCGCGCTGGTGCTACGACAGCATGTCTCTGGACGAGTTGTGCGAGCAGGCCAAGGCCATCGGCCTGAAGGGCATCGATCTGCTCGACGAGCCGGACTGGGAGATTGTGATTGCACACGGGCTCGAGGTGGCGATGCCGAACGGACCGGGCGGAATCAAGGACGGCTGGAACGACCCCAAGAACCACCGCGATCTGTACAAAAAATCGGAGGAACTGATCCCGAAAATCGCGGCATTGGGCATCAAGAACATGATCGTTCTGTCGGGCAACCGCAGGGGCATGTCCGACGAGGACGGGTTGAAGAACTGCGCGGCCGGACTCAAGCAACTGCTGCCGATGGCGCAAAAAGCGAATGTCACGCTGGTCATGGAACTGCTGAACAGCAAGCGCGATCACAAGGACTATATGGCGGACCGCATGGCGTGGGGCGCGGCGCTGGCCGAGAAGCTGGGCTCGAAACATTTCAAGCTGCTCTATGACGTGTACCACATGCAGATCATGGAAGGCGACATTATCAACACGATCCGCGAGTTCAACCCGTATATCGGCCATTACCACACGGGCGGCGTGCCCGGCAGAAACGAGATCAACGGCACGCAGGAGATCAATTACCGGCGCGTGTGCGAGGTTATCGCTGAAACGGGTTTCCAGGGATATTTGGCGCACGAATTCGTTCCGGCAGGCGATCCTGTTGCGGCGCTGCGCGAGGCGTACGATATCTGCAACGTGTAGGCGCATGCGGCGATCCCGTCGCGCAGAGACCGGGAAAGCAGGGCGGGCGGGACGCCTGCGGCGCGAACGGCGGGGGGGCGCGTCCTACACGGTCTGCATGGCGGCGGTGACGGCGGTCCTCAGGGTGTTCAGTGCCGTACCCGGGTTGGCCGTCTTTTCCCAACCGCCCGATTCACGATCCAATACAGCCATCCCCGCGCCAAGGCGAAACGCCTTGGCCATGGTCGGTATGTCCATTCCGCCGCCAACGACGATGGTGGTGCCCAGTTCGCGGTAGTGGATGTTTTCTTCGAGCAGCTTTACCCGTTCCAACAGTGCGCCGCGCGCGGTGCCCGCGGTGACGCCCGGTTCCAGCCCGAGGAGCAGCGCGCGGTCGGCCAGTTCGAGCAGGTAGTCCAGTTTGGTCAGCGGCGTGCAGGGGGACAGCGCCACGCCGGGGGACATGCCCGCGGCGCGAATCTGGCCCAAAACACGGTGGGCATGCACGCAACCCTCGGCCTGGAAGGTCAGCCGTTCGCATTTCATGGCCGCGAAGGTGTCCACGTGGCGCCCGGGGTGGTCCACGATCAGATGCACGTGGCGCGCGAGCCCGAGGCCGCCAGCGGCGTCCACCAGCGCGGGACCGCCCCCCGTCAGCGGCGCACCGGCACCGTCGGAGATCACAAAGAACAGCTCCTCCGCGCCGGCGTCCGCCAGGGCGCGCAGGGATGCCTCAAAATGTCCCAGCGGCAGGCTGGCCGCATTGACGGAAAACTTCGGAACTGATTTCGACACGAACTGCTTCTCCTTTTCATGGCACAACCAATTCTGCAACAGAAGACGCACTGTCTTTTCAATGCGGGACAGCCGCCCTCGGCTGTCGGCTTGCGGCCAACGCACCGGGGAAGACAGCCGAGGGCGGCTGTCCCACAATAGCATTCTTGGCCATAATCCAAGCTATCTTTGTGCGGCAAGAAAGGCCCCGACCGCCTCCAGCGCGGGCATGGAAGGCTGTGCCCCGGCAACGGTGGCCGCGAGGGCGCCGGTGGCGTTGGCGAAGCGCAGCGCCTCCATAACCGGAACGGTTCCCCAGCGCATGGCCAGCGCCGCGGTAAACGCATCGCCCGCGGCGGTGGTGTCCACGGCCTTCACGGGAAAAGCAGGGGCAAACACGTCACCCTCCGGACCGAGGTAGAGTGATCCCAGCGCGCCAAGTTTCATGACAGCGTGGGTTGCGCCCATCTCCAGCAGACGCCGCGCCGCGGCACGGGCCGTGTCGGGCGAATCGACATGAATGCCCGTAAGCGCCTCGGCCTCGGTCTCGTTGGGCGACACCACATCGGCCATTGCGATAAGTTCGGGCTTGACGGGCCGGGCGGGGCCCGCGTCGAGCAGCGCGAGCGCGCCGCATTCGCGCGCCAGTTTGAAAGCGGCCATGACCGTCTCCAGCGGAATTTCCAACTGGGCGAGCACGACATCGGCCTGCTCGAAGACTTCACGGTGCGCCATCAGGTCTTCGGGCATCAGGCCCAAGTTCGCCGCGGGGGTTACAACGATGGAGTTTTGCCCCTCGTCGGCGACCAGAATGACGGCCGTGCCCGTGGGTTCGGTGGGATGCGTCTTGATGCACGACACGTCCACACCGGCCGCGGCGAGGCGGTTCCCTACGCGCGTTACGGCGAAACAGTGCC
>CAZOMH010000273.1:0-6009 GCA_964580415.1 uncultured Nitrospirales bacterium | reverse complement strand
GCGGGATTCGATCACGCTGACCCTGGCGGGGGCGGTCGGGCCGTCTTCCAGTTCCACGCCCGCCTCCAACCGCTTGGCGGCGGTGGCGTCCATCTTGCCGCGCACCCAGGCCAGGTATTCCTTTTCAATGCCAAACTTGGGATGGATCAGGCGGAAGGCCAGTTCGCCGTCGTTGGTGAGCAGCAGCACGCCTTCGGTGTCGAAATCGAGCCGGCCCACGGGGAACAGACGGGTGTCGGTGCTGTGTACGCAGTCAAGCACGGTGCGTCGGCCATGGGTGTCCTTGGCGGTGGTGACCACATTGCGAGGCTTGTTTAAGACGATGTAAACCTTGTCGTCCGTGCCCAGTTCACGTCCATCCACGGCCACGCGGTCCGCGGCGGGGTCCACGGACTGGCCGAGGGCCGCCGTTGTTCCGTTGACGCTGACGCGGCCCGCGGAAATAAGCGCCTCCGAAGCGCGCCGGGAGGCGACGCCGCATTCGGCCAGGTATTTTTGCAGGCGCACCACGGGTCAGTCCAAAATCCGCAGCTCGTCAATGGACGGCAGTTCTTTGAGGCTCTTGAGGCCGAAGGTGGTGAGAAACTCGTCGGTGGTGCGGTAAATCTTGGGGCGTCCGGGCAGGTCGGCAACGCCGGCGATGCGGATGAGCCGTTTGTCCTGAAGCTGGTCGAAGGCGTAGGAAACGCTCACGCCGCGGATGGCTTCAACCTCGGCGCGGGTGACGGGCTGTTTGTAGGCGATAATGGCCAGCGTTTCCAGCAGTGACTTGGACATTCGGTTGCTCTTTTTGACCTGGAACAGCCGCCGTACGTAGGGGGCAAACTGCGGCTTGCTCATAAACTGGTAGCCGCCGGCAATCTCGCGCAGGGAGTAGGGCAGCGATTCCCGGGCGTCCAGTTCCTCGCGCAGCTCTTCGAGCAGCATGGCCACAATGTCGGGGTCCATGTCGCCGAGGGCCTGGGCCAGCCGGCCCGGGCTGAGCGGCTTGTCGCTCACGAACAGGAGCGCATAGAGCGCCTGCCGCGATTCCTCGCGGCCCAGCGTCTCCACCGGTTCCAGCGCGTCGTCGTCTCCGGGGGGGGCTTCGATTTCATCCAGGGGGATCAGTTCGTCTTCAGCCATGTCGGGTTCACCTGCATCCATGCGGCCCGGACGGGCTCACAGGGTTTTGTTCATTACAGTCAGCAGCGGCCTGAGAGCGGTCATCATCTCGCGGAAGCGGTACGGCTTGAGCGACTGCTGCCCGTCGGACAGGGCCGCTTCCGGGTTCGGATGCATTTCAACCATGATGCCGTCCGCCCCGGCGGCCACGGCCGCGCAGGCCATCGGCAGCACCAGCTCCCAGCGTCCGGCCGCATGGCTCGGATCGACAATGATCGGGAGATGGCTGAGCTTGCGGATGACCGGCACCGCCTGAATGTCCAGCGTGTTTCGGGTTTCCGTTTCAAAGGTGCGGATGCCGCGCTCGCAGAGCACCACGTTCTGGTTGCCCTCGGACATGATGTACTCGGCGGACATAAGGAATTCGTTGATGGTCGACATCATGCCGCGCTTCAGCAGCACCGGCTTGTTCGCCTTGCCCGCGGCCCGGAGCAGGCCGTAGTTTTGCATGTTGCGCGCGCCAATCTGGATCATGTCGGCGAATTCGGCCACGATGGCGATCTGTTCGGGCGTGGTGGCCTCGGTGACCACGGGCAGCCCGACGGACTGGCCGGCCGACCAGAGCAGCTTGAGCCCCTCCAGTTCCATGCCCTGGAAGCTGTAGGGAGAGGTGCGGGGCTTGAACGCGCCGCCGCGCAGCATGGTGGCCCCGGCCTCTTTGACAACCCGGGCAGCCTCGTTGACCTGCTCCGCGGATTCGACGGAACAGGGTCCGGCCATCACGCAAAAATGGCCGCCGCCTATCTTGGCGGTGCCGCATTCGACCACCGTGTCCTCGTTCTTCACCTCCCGTCCGGCCAGTTTGAACGGTTTGAGGATGGGAAACACCTTTTCGACGTTCGGGAGCGCCTCGAGCGCCGTCAGGCGTTCCTTGCCGCGCTCGTCCCCCACGGCCGCAACGACCGTGCGCTCGACGCCGACAATGACGTGGGCCTTGTAGCCCAGCGCCTCAATCCGTTGGACGACGTAATCGACGTCTTCCTTTTTCGACGATGCCATTACGATAATCATGGCCGGAAATTCCTGTATGTGGAGATGAACCCGCACCCGCGCGGGGAAGGGAAAGTATACCGTCCGGCGGCCAGGCAAGGCAACGCAGCCGTGACACGCGAAACCTGCCTGCCGCGTAATCCGGAATCGCCGCGTGTTTGCGCAAAATGCAGAAGCGACATCCCGTCGCTTTCTTTCAGGCACCCAAGTTATTTCCAGAATGCGCCGGGTCTGCCGCATTTATGTGTGGAGGCGCCTGTTTGCAATGTCTGTCTTGGCGCGGCCTTTTCGGGCGTTGTGCGGGATGGTCCGGCCGGGCGTGGTGCGCCGGAGGGGGGGAGCGGTGGCGTGCCTATTTGCGGCGCCTTCCCGTGCGCCGTTCGGTCGTGCGCCGTTCGGTCGTCCAGAGGTCGGCTGTGCGCCGTTCGGTGGCGCGGCGATCAGCCCTCCGCCGATCCATCGGCTGCCGGCCGAGCAAACGGCCCAACAACGACGTAATCCTGGTCCAAATTCCGGGTTGGTCGGCCTTGTAGGGTTTCCCGTCCTTGTGCTCTTTGTATTCCTCGTAAAGAGGAAGCAGCGCGTCGCGGAATTCCCCGGCGGAAGAGAAACGGTCTTCCGGATTTACGGCGAGCGCCTTGCGCATGAACATGTCAATGCCGGGGGGCAGATCGGGACAGCACTCCCTCAGCCTGCGCCCGATTTGCGGCGTGCGCCCGACGAGCATTTCAAACAGGATGATTCCCAGGGAATACAGGTCGGCCCGGTGGTCCACCTGTCCGGCGTCCATTTCCTGTTCCGGAGCCATGTACATCAGTTTGCCCATGTTGGTGCCCGCAATGGTCAGCCCCTTGAACCGGTCGTCATGTTTGGCCAGCCCGAAATCGAGCAGCCGCAGCGTCCCGTCGGGCAGCACCATGATGCTCTCGGGCGACAAGTCGCGGTGAACGGTGGTCCTGTGGGCATAATCGAGTGCGTCCGCCAACTGGTTGATTACGTGCATTGCGGACCCGAAATCCATCTGCTTCCGCTCGGTCAGCCAGGCGCGCAGCGTCTTGCCGTCGAGGTATTCCATGGTATAGAACAGCATGCCGTTCCAGTTGTGAGATTCATAGAACTTGACGATGCCCGGATGGTCCAATTCATAGGCCAGTGTTGCGCCGCGGACGAACCTGGCAAGGGTTTCATGGTTTGCCATGTGCCACTCGTGGATGATTTTTACTGCGACGTCATGGCCGTGCTCGGTGTCATAGGCGCGGAGAACCAGACCCATGTGGCCATGGCCAAGAATCTTCCGGACCTCGTAACGATCCGCCATTACCGTACCGGGTCCAACCGACCGAGGAGAAACCGCATTTTCCACAGAAACTACCCTCGCTCATAAATACCAGCCGTCCACACCGCCCATCCAGCGGCGGGCTTCAAGTCCGCCCTCCCCGGAATGCCGGCCGCGTGAGTATATGACACGAAGCACATGCTGTCAACTCGTGCCGCTAAAATCGTGTCGCCAAAATCCATGGCGCGGCCGCCGGACGCAGCCAACGAATCCAGAACAGAGTATCATCGGAGGTTGATGTCGCGGGCATGGGCGCCGATATTGAATTCTGCCTCATCAAGATGGGTGATTCGCCGGTCGCCCAGGAACAGGCCGTCCACCGTGACGCCGGAGACGGCATGTTCTTCGTCGTAGCCGGCGAAGGAGGACGGGGGCATGCGGTCGGCGTGGATGCGGATGTTGCGCAGTGTGATGTCATAAATGTAACCGCGGCGTTCGAGCCCGCCCGAGTATTCCGGGTGGTTCTCTATCCGGAAGCAGACCGCCTGCGGCATGTAGGTGCTGTTTGGGTCCGTCACAAACGGGGTTTCGTCGTCCTTCTGTATGGCGGGACGCTGAATGACGGGATCGTACTCGATGCGGAGGTCCTCGAAAACGACGTCATGCACCCGGCCGTAATCCACATTCATGATGTCGATGGCGGGGCCGTTGAGGTGGATGGCATCACAGTTGCGGAAAACAATCCGGCGCAGGTGCTCGGCGCGCGTTTCGGCGCCGATCTCGAAGGCTTTCCCCCAGTCGTTCCAAACGACGCAGTTCTCGAAAACAATGTCCTCGCAGGTGTCGTATTGGTAGCCGGTGTGGCCCTTCGCGCAAAGCGAATCGTCGTAGGTGCGCACGAAGCATCCGGTGACACGCGCGTTGCGGCAGTTGTGGAGATCTATCCCGTCGGAGTTGTAGCGCCAGCAGCCGATGGTCTTGCAGTTCTTGACGGCAAGATTGGCGCAGCCGAAGCAGGCGATGTTGTAGACCAGCGAGTCGCGGATGGTGATGCCCTCGATCTCGATATCACTGGAATCCACGAGGTACACCGTGTGCTCGCGGCGGCTGTTGCCGGTGTCTGCCGATCCGTCCCCGGGTTTGTCGATCTTGAAGAGGATTTCCTCCACGTTCTCGCTGTTGTCGAGGATGCCGCGCCCGAGAATCCGAATGTTGTGAACCTTGTTTCCGTGGATGCTGCCGTAGACAACCGCCCCCTCGTCGATATAGACCGTCTCGTCATCCTCAAGATTCAGGACGCCGGCATGGTGGACGCCCGGCCCGAAGTAGTGAACCCCTTTTGTGTCCGGCGGCACCTTGTAGTCCATGGGCGGATCGACGAAGAGGTGCAGCGCATTGTGGATGCCGTCCACCTCAACCGTGTAGCCGCCGGCATGGGGCAGGGTGAACGTCACAGTGCCGTCTTTCACCATCGGGGTTGCTTCTGCCGACAGCGGACGGACAATGCAGGATGAAAAGGGGCGGGCGGGGGTGTATCGAAAAGTGACCGGTCCGTTCGCGGCCAGGCGCGCAAAATAGGCGGTCTCGCGCTGATCGGTCGCGCGCTGGTGTCCCGGCCAGCGCCGGTTGTAGGGATAGGCCGAGACATAACACAGCGAGACGGGCAGCGGCTGCCCGTCCGCGGTGATGGAGATTGGCGCGGCGGACTCACCCTCGGGAAGCGGATATATCTTCATGGATGCGGCGGGGCCGGGGGAGGCGGGCGCAGAGACGGTATTCGGGATGGGTTGGGCATGAAGTGCGCCGCATGCAGCAAGCAAACCCAATGCCGCGACGGTTCGCAAGGAAAATCCAAAAACCTGCATTTGCGGGCAGGTTGATGATGACAGTTTAACGGTTGACGGCACGGCCTTCATGGCGGTCTCCTACTTTACCTTCACGAATTTCACCGCGTCGGCGACGACGTTGTCATTGGCGGCGTTGGTGACGGACACGATAACAGACTTGCCGGCCTCGAAGGGAAATTCGCCGAGCAGTTGCCACTCGCCGGAGTGTTCCTTGAGGTTGACGGAGAACTTCTTGGTCAGCGTTTCCGCGTCCTTCTTGTATTCGACCGTGAAGGGGGCGTCGGTGGCGTGGTTGGCATAGGGGTCGCCGCCGTACCAGGTGTAAACGGCGTAGGTGCCCGCCTCTGGCAGTGTCGGTTGCCAGGCTGCCGTCGCTTCACCGGCACCCTTCTTTGCCCAATGCAGCACGCCGGCATAGTCGCCGCCGCCCTTGCCGATATACCAGTCTCCGGTGGTCTTGAACGCATCGCCGCTGGTGGCGTCATCGACTACGATGGCACCCGGTTCCTCTTTCGGTGCCTGCGACAGGTTAAAACCCTGCTGCAGGCGGTCGCCGATGCGGTTGTCGATGATACCCGGCCCCTGGAAGGTGTTGCCCAGCACGATGCCGCCGGTGCAGCCGGTGTCGGCGAGCACCTGGGTGCGGCCCGTGTCCATGAACAGGCAGTTTTGCACCGAGAAGGTGCCGCCCGCGGCGCGCAGGTTGATCGTGCCGGTGTTCAGCGGGTCGAG
>CAZOMH010000272.1:5115-6016 GCA_964580415.1 uncultured Nitrospirales bacterium | reverse complement strand
GTTATTACAAGGGTCTGCCCGTGCTGGTGGAGGCGGCCAAGGCGATTCGCGCGAAGGTGGTGATGGCGGGAGACGGTCCCGAGCGGGCACCCGCGATGGCGTTGGCGAAAGAGCTGGGCGTGGACATTACGTTCCCCGGTTCGCTGAGCCAGGAGGACCTGGTGGCGCACCTGCACGGCTGCGCCGTTTTTGCGTTTCCGTCGGTCGAGCGCAGCGAGGCCTTCGGCATCTCCATCCTGGAGGCCCATGCCTGCGGCAAGCCGGTGGTGGCCACGAAGCTGGGCACGGGCGTTGAGTGCGCCAACCTGGACGGTGTGACGGGCGTGAACGTGCCGCCGCGCGATCCGCGCGCGTTTTCGGAGGCCGTGAACCTCCTGCTGGCCGACCCCGTCCGCCGCGGGGTACTGGGACGGCAGGCGCGTGACCGGGTGCGCGCGGACTTTGACGTGGAGGCCGTGGCCCGTGCCGAGTTTGAACTGTACCGGGAAGCCGTCATCAAGAAAGGCCTGAATGCGGATTAACGATTATGTGCTGTACGCATGGCTGCTGTGCGCATCGACGGCGCTTTCGCTGGGGTTGACCGCCGTTGCGCGGCGGCTGGCCCTGCGCTGGGACTTGCTCGACCATCCAATCGGCCGCAAGGCGCACAGCACACCGACGCCGCTGATGGGCGGGGCGGCCATCTTCTGCACGTTCTATTTCATGGTGCTGGGCTATTTCATTACGGCCTTTTTCTCGCATGAGATGGGCATGAGGCATGTGGAACGGGATTTGCTGGCGTTTCTCGGCGAGGACGGCGGGCTGAAGATGACGGGCATTTTGCTCGGCGGGCTGATGATCTTCGCGCTGGGCGTGGTGGACGATTTGCGCGTGCTTTCGCCAAAAATGAAACTGCTGGGGC
>CAZOMH010000272.1:0-5105 GCA_964580415.1 uncultured Nitrospirales bacterium | reverse complement strand
GTCGCGTTCGGCATGCGCGCCAAGATATTCGTGTTCAACGACCCGTGGTCCTCGTCGCTTGTCACCATGCTGTGGCTCGTGCTGATCATCAACAGCATGAACCTGCTGGACAACATGGACGGGTTGAGCGCGGGCGTTTCGATCATCGCGGCGGCAACCTATTTTCTGTGCGTGCAGCCCATCGAGGATGAAAAGATGGTGCGGCTGCTGCTGCTCATCTTCGCCGGGTCCGTGGCCGGGTTCCTGTGGCACAACCGCCCGCCCGCCCGCATTTTCATGGGCGACTGCGGCGCAATGTTCAACGGATATTTCCTGGCGACGGTGGCGCTGGTGGGCACTTTCCACGTGGAAGGCCCGCACGGCGGATCGCGGATCGCGGTGGCGGCGCCGCTGCTGGCGCTGAGCGTGCCGCTTTTCGACACGTTCAGTGTGATCTATATCCGCTGGCGCAACGGCGACTCGATATTTCTCGGGGACAAGCGGCATTTCTCGCACCGGCTGGTGGCGCTGGGCATGTCCAAGCCGCTTGCCGTGGGATTCATTCTGCTGGTGGGGCTGCTGGTGGGCATGAACGGCGCGCTGCTGCCCAAACTGGACACGTGGGGCACGGTAATTGTGCTCGCCCAGACGGGCGGCCTGTTTATGCTGATTGTGCTGCTGATGTGGGTGGGCAGGAACCGGGGAGGACAGCCGTGAGCAAGGTGAAGGAAAACCGGAGGAATACCGCCGCCGCCGTGGAAAGAATCCTTCCGGCGACGCCGTGGCCCGATGATTTTGCCCCGGCGCGCACCGCCCTTTTCATGGCGGGCTGCTGCGGGGCCCTGGGGATAATGATGCTTGCCGCGGCGCTGCTGGGCGCGATGGTCCCCGTCAAGATTGCCCTCGCCTCGCTGCTGGGGATGTACAACCCCGCCATGGTTTCCGATTCCAGTTTCGACCTGGCAACCATTGTGTTCGGTCTGGGAACGATTGTTTTCGGCGGGATCATTCATCCCAGTGTCGGCATCGCCGTGCTGGTTCTGTTTCGGCCATGGATCGACGGTTACACCTTCCCTACGGACAACCTTTACTTCGTTTCGGGCGTGTTCGTGCTGACGGCTTTGTGGGCGGTGCGGGTCGCGCTGCGGGGCGGCCGCATCCGGGGGCTTGCGTTTGCCGCGCCGCTGGCGCTGTTTCTGGCCGTGGCGCTGGCGGGGTTGTCCCGGGCGTGGGAGATTAACACCACCAGCCGCCAGCTGCTGCTGTGGTTTTCCTATCTGATGCTTTTTCTGCTGACCCTCAACAGCGCCACCAGCCGCATGTCCGTTGGCATTATGCTGGGCGGCCTGTGCGCCACCATGGGGCTTGAGGCGCTGTTTGCGATTCTCCATTACGAGTTCCTGCTGCCGTTCCTGCGCGAAATCGTCAAGAAACCGGGGGTCTTGCAGCAGTTCTTCAACACCGACACCCTCACGCCCGAACTGGCGCGGCGGTTCAGCATCAACCGGGCTTTCGGTTCGGTGCTGTTCCCCAACAGCCTTGCGGCGTATCTGCTTTTGGGCACACCGGTCGTGGCGGCGGGAGCGCTGCTGGCATGGCGGCGGCTGCGCGAAACGGCTGCCGATGACCGGCCGTCTTCAGCGCGGGCGTCCTCTTTCGCGGCGCTGGGTGTCTGGCTGGTTTCGCTGGTGCTGCTCATGTTCATCATGCATTTCCCTGCGGTATACCGGGACGACGAGAACGGCACCCCGTGGTATTTCCAGTTGGGCACGATGTTTGCCGCGGCCGCACTGCTTGGCCTGGCTCCCGCGGCATGGACCCACCGCCTGTCGATACGCCGCGGGCTGGCACAGTGCGGCCGCACCCTGGCGGCGTGGGGATTGACCATTGCGCTGGTGCTGGCCGCCTGGGCGCTGATCATCACCTATTCGCGGGGTGCCTGGCTGGCGCTCTTGGCGGCGGTCGTGTGGGCGGGTATTCTGCTGCGCGGACGAAGCCTGATCCGGACAAGCTTGCGGCGCCTGTTTCCGGCGCTGGCTGCCCTGGCGTTGGTTGCGGGCACTGTTTGGGGCTGGTCTCAGGCGGCATCTTCCGGGGTGGCCTGGGCGCAACAGGCAAAACCCGCCGCAGCCGCGGCGGCCACGACCGCCGATGAAGGACCCCGCAGCACCAGGGTGACCCAGCAGGGCAAAGCGGTTTCCACGAAAGACCTGATGGACCCGGCCTCGTTCCGCATCCGGCTGACCTATTGGCGCGTGGCCCTGTCGATGGCGGCGCACAACCTGGTGACGGGGGTGGGCCTGGGAAATTTTGGCATTGCCTACGCCCATTACCAGTATTTGGGCGCGGGTGACGTGCGCGAGGCGCATTCGGGCTATCTTCAGGCACTATGCGAGACCGGCGTTCCGGGCGCGCTGCTGTTTCTCCTGTTCTGGGTGTTTGCCGCGGCGGGCGGCGCGCTGAATGCGCTGCGCGTGCCCGACAGCAGGACGCGCCTGTGGCTGCTGGCGCTGCACACGGGCCTGGTGGCGTTTTGTCTGCACGCGGCCATCGACATCAACTTTTCCCATCCGTCGCTGGTCATGACCGCGATGGTGCTGGCCGGGTTGGGCGTGGGCTGGCGGGCAACTTCGGACGCGGAGGACAACCAGGACGCTTCCGGCCCGCTCCGCCACCGGGTGCTTGCGTGCGGCTTGCTGGTGCTTATCGGGCTGGCCTGCGGCGTGGCAAGCCGCATTTGCCTGCAGGAATTGACATTGAGCCGTCTGACCTTCGCCAACACATCCAATGATCAGGAGATTTTCCGGCGTTACCGTGCGGCACGGTTCTTCGTGGACGACCTGGGCAAGTACTGCGAAGCGCGGGGCCAGGGCCATCCCCCGGGAAAACTTCCGCAATTCTTGCTGCGCGAGGCGCTTAATCTGAATCCCGACCCGGCACGATGGGCCCGAACGGCGGACTTCTTTGTTCCCGACAAGAACAGCGCGCACGGGTACCGGAAGCTGGCGCCGGGAGAACCGCTTTCGATGGACGCTGTCATGATGGTGCGCAGACCCCGACTTGCGCAGGCCGCCGCCATCGCGGGAATCGAAGGCTGGCTGGTCGAGATGGAAAACATAGACAGCAGGTTTCCCTGCAATCCCGAAATGGCCGTGCATATCGCGCGGTTGTATGAATTGCTGGCGCTCGCCAATCTGCCACTGCAATTGGTTCAATACCGTTCGCTCTGGTTCACCGGCTATTATGACTGGGGTCGGACCGCGCTGGCGCGGAGTCCGCACAGTGCCGAAATGGAGAACTTCTACGCGCACGTTTTGTCTTCCCAGGCAGTGGACAGTTCTTCCTGCGCACCCATTCCCTATATGGAATCCGCCGCGACCCATGCCCAAAAGGCCGTGGAGTATAGTCCGCTGCTCCCCCCGTACCGCACTTTCCTCGCCGAACGACTGGAGAAACTGGCCGAGTTTTATGGGGAGACCGGCGATACGGCCAAGGTTGAGGCGTTGAAGGCACAGGCGGCCGAGGTGAGGAAAGAGGCCGACAAGCTCCAAAATGAGCGCTGGCATCTCGGTATCGACTATTGAAACAGGCCCTGGCACTGCCCGGTGCCCCCGGAAGACCGGGGGGCGGCGACCGGCATTCTTGGAGGCTGTCTTCTTGCGGAGAAAGGAGTTGCTGAAACATGGCAACGGAATGTGAGAAAGAACCGGCAGCCCCCTTCATGAACGCCCGTATCGCAGCCCTGCGCGCCCGGCTCGCCGGGCGCGGCGCAGATGCGTTCTTCAGCCTTGATCCGCCGACCAATACCTATCTCACGGGGTTCCGCGGAACGACATCGGCCGTGCTGGTCACGGCGGGCGATGCCGTGCTGCTTTGCGATTTCCGGTACACCGAACAGGCGCAACAGCAAGTGTCGGGCTGCCGGGTGGTCGAGATAACGGGGATTATGGAGGTGCGCGTGGGTGAATGGCTGGCCAAGTTGGACAGCCGGTCCGCCCTGTTTGAGCCGGAACGCATAACATTCGGCCGGCATGAGGCCGTGCGCGCCGCCGCGCCGGGTATCGCGGTTGCTCCCGCGCCGGGTCTGGTCGAGGAACTGCGGCAAATCAAGGACGCGGGCGAAATCGCCAAGATTCGCCGCGCCTGCCAGATTGCCGAATCGGCGCTGGCCGAGGTGGTGGCCGGTTTGCGGACGGGCGTGACCGAACGCGAAACCGCGGCCCTGCTGGAGCACGAATTCAAGCGGCGCGGCGCGCAGGGGGCCTCGTTTGACACCATCGCGCTTTTCGGCGCGCGCAGCTCGCTGCCCCATGGCGAACCAACCGACAAAGCACTCGAAAACGGCGACATTGTTCTCATCGACTGCGGCTGTCTGGTGGACGGATACTGCTCCGACTTGACTAGAACCTTCTTTTTCGGTAGGATTCCGGGCGCTTGGGCGGAAGAGATATATCTTTGCGTCCGGCAGGCGCAGCAGGCGGCGCTGGCCGCGCTGCGTGCCGGGGCGGGCGCTTCCACCGTGGACGCGGCCGCCCGCGACCTCATTGCGCGCGCCGGGCATGGGCCCCGGTTTGGCCACGGCACCGGCCACAGCGTGGGGCTTGAGGTCCACGAGAATCCCCGGCTGAACGTGCTGTCCAAGGCGGTGCTTTCCGCCGGGATGGCTGTGACCGTGGAGCCGGGCATTTACCTGCCCGGCCGGGGCGGTGTCCGGATTGAAGACCTCGTGGTGGTGACCAAGGACGGTTGTGACATTCTTACAGCAGGCATTTCAAAAGACTTACAGGTGATCGGAAAATGATTTCAACAGCAGATTTCAGAAACGGCGTAGTGGTGGAAATGGACGGCAACCTGATGGAAATCGTGGAATTCCAGCATGTGAAGCCGGGCAAGGGCGGCGCCTTCGTGCGCACCCGCTTCAAGAATGTCCTCACCGGCCGCGTGCTGGAGCAGACGTACCGCTCTGGTGAAAAGTTCGAGGAGGCCCGCATCGAGGAACGCCCCTGGCAGTACCTCTACAATGACGGCGACCTCTTCCACTTCATGGACAATGAGACCTTCGAACAGCTTGCGGTCAGCCCCAAGGTGATTGGCGACGCCGCCAAGTGGATGAAGGAAAACAACAA
>CAZOMH010000271.1:0-6026 GCA_964580415.1 uncultured Nitrospirales bacterium | reverse complement strand
CTATTCACATTCATCCCCTTCGGGGATGCCTGCACGCATTCCAGCGGCCCGAGATCCGCCAAGGCGGCCCCACCAACAATTCGTCACGAGAGCCTAGTTTCTCGTTAATAGCAGATGCCTACACCAGCAAATTGGCGATGCGCTGCATGAAGTCGCCGATGCGGGAACCGTATTCGGGGGAGCCGTCGTTGACGACCATGCCCTTGCCCATGGCATCGACGATGGGCACCTGGTTGCCGAGCACGGGCAGGGCAGCATCGACGCCGGCGAATTTCATGTGGACGAAGGGCTGCCGACGCGTGTAGACCCCGCGGCCGGCCTTGGTCTGGCCGGCCTTGATCTTGAGGTAGCAGGCGATGTCAGTGCCGTTGACAGTCCACTGGTAGATGCGTTCGGGCTGCTTGGTGGTCCATTTGACCATTTCGGCGTCGCCGAATTTGTTCAGCTGGCTGAGCGCGGTGGAGACCATGTAGAGCGTCATCTTGACCTTGAGCCGGGCCTGTTCGGTGTTCCTGGGTTTGGCGTCGGGCATGAGCAGTTTGAGGCCGAGCAGCAGGCCGAAGGTCTTGACGAGCAGCCCGAAATTGCGGAAGGCGCTTTGCACGAGCGGACCGAGCGACGGCAGGACGGGCTTGCCGCGGAACATGGCGTTCATCTTGGCCACGCTGGAGAACGTGAAATGGATGTCCGGGTTGTCGATCAGTTCCTGCACCAGGCTGAACGCGCCGTTGTCGAAGCGGATGTGCGCGCCCATCAGGCCGTCGTCGTCCCTCGCCGAGAACTGGATCGTCCCCGACACGCCCCCGAACTGGGCACGCTTTTTCGGGTCGTCCTCGACCATAACCTTGATCAGGGGCAATACGGCGCGCAGCACGATGCGCGCGGTGAGCCTGTCCTCGCTGCTTGTCGCCATCGTCTACACCTCGTCTTCCCAGTCCTCGTCGGCCTCAAAATCACGACCCAGAATTTCGCGCACCTTTTCGACGATGCCGTCCGTGTCGATCTTGTAGTTGTGCATCAGGTCTTCGGGGTAGCCGTGCGGCGTGAACACGTCGGGTATGCCGACCTTCTCGAAGGCGCAGCCCTTGCCGCTGGCGGCGATCACGTCGGCCACGGCGGTGCCGAGTCCGCCGATGATGTTGTGGTCCTCGACGGTGAGGATGCGGCGCGTGTCGGTCACGGCCTTCAGGATCGCCTCTTTGTCGATGGGCTTGATGGTGTGCATGTTGAGCACGCGCACGCTCACGCCGCCGTCGGCCTGGAGAATCTTGGCCGCTTCCAGCGCCTGGAACACTGTGGGACCGCAGCAAATCACGGTAATGTCCGTGCCGGGGTGCATTTCGACGGCCTTTCCGATCTCGAACGAGTCGTCCTCGCCGGCATAGGCGGCGGGCTCGAAGCCCCGGCCGATGCGGATGTAGACCGGGCCGTTTATGTCCATGCACTTCTTGACCGCCTGGGCGGTCTCGAATCCGTCGGCCGGAACGATCACGGTAAGGTTCGGGAAAGCGCGCACGATGGAGAGGTCCTCAATGGCGTGGTGGGTGGAACCCGCCGAGCCGAAGGAGGTGCCGCCGTGGGTGGCGATGACCTTGACGTTGAGATTCTGGTAGCAGATGTCGGTGCGCAGGAACTCGCAGGCGCGCATGGACGCAAAGGCGGAGAAGGTGGACACGAAGGGAAGCAGGCCCGCCTTGGCCATGCCGGCCGCAACGCCGAACATGTTCTGCTCGGCGATGCCGAAGTTGAAGAAGCGGTCGGGATACTTGTCGCCAAAGGCGCCAATCTGCGTCGATTTGGCGAGGTCGGCCGAGAGGCCGACGATTTCGGGGTGCGCGCCGCCGAGGTCGGTGAGCACGACGCCGTAGATTTCGCGCGCGCTCATCTTCAGCGCGTCGTAAACAGTCCAGGTGACGGTGCTTTCAGCCTTTGCCATGGTTCAGCCCTCCCCTATCGAGGCTTTGGCCTTGGCGACGAGGTCCGCGCCGAGTCCGCCGTAGTGCCAGGCAGCCTTGCCTTCCATGAAGTCCACACCTTTTCCTTTCACCGTCTCGCAGAACAGCATGACCGGCCCCTTCTTGTAGTCTATGGCGAACTCGATGGCCTCGGACAACGCCCTGAGATCGTTGCCGTCCACCTCTTTGGTTTCCCAGCCAAAGGCGCGCCACTTGTCGGGAAACGGTTCGAGTCCCATGACCGTTTCGGTGTTGCCGTCAATCGAGTAATGGTTGCGGTCCAGAAAGGCGACGAGGTTGCCGGTCTTGTAGTGGGCGGCGGACATGGCCGCCTCCCAGATGGAGCCCTCGTCGCTTTCGCCGTCGCCGACAACGCAGAAGGTGCGCCAGTCTTTCCCGAGCACCCGCGCCGCCAATGCCAGGCCGACGGCCTGGCACAGACCGTGGCCCATGGACCCGGTCGAAACCTCGCAGCCGACAGCCTTGTGGCTGTCCAGGTGCATGCCGAGCTTCGAACCGGTCTCGTTGAAGGTCTTGAGGTCTTCCATGGGGAAGTAACCGCGGTTCGCAAGGACAACCGCATGCCCCATGCCGCCGTGTCCTTTGCTCAGCACAAAGCGGTCGCGGTCCTCCCAATCGGGCTTCGCCGGATCAATCTTCATGTACTTCCAGTACAGAAGCACAAGAATGTCGGCCATGCTCAGCGAGCCGCCGATATGCGCGCCCCCGGACCAACCGGTGACATCGATCATGTCCCGCCGCACTTTGGCGGCGGTGCGGGAAAGCGTTTTCAGTTCGTCGTCGGTTAATGGCATGGTTTTGGGAACCTCGTTTTTGGGATAGGAGTCAGAATTCAGGAGTCAGAATAAAAGACAAAGGCCGAAACACTCCTTTGTGCCGCAGTATTACTGCATTGGTGGTTGCGTTCTTTCAACCGGGATCATATCCGCTCTTCAACCGATTTTCATCTTTCTCGCCAAAGAAAACTCGCACAGACCGGTCAATGCACACCCGCCCGGATTTACTTCTCGGGAGCGGGAAGGGCATGCACATAAGACTCCAACAGCCGGCTTACTTCTTCGAGTTGCTGTGAAAGGCTTGAAGTGTCACCGCAACCCAAATCTCGAACCAGTATCAGGCAGTACTTGCACTCCTCCACGGAGCCTTGAGAAATATCGAAGAACCGCGCCTTGTCGGCCCTGCTTTTCTTCTTGAATCCCTCGGCTATGTTGGCTGCAATGGAGACTCCGGCCCGTCTCAATTGCGATGTCACTCCATATAACTCTTCTTTGGGAAACCCGCGAGTCAGGATATACGCGGCCAGCACAAACGCATGCGCCTTCTGCCAAACGATCAAGTCCTGAAAAGACCCCGCTTGGGGGCGTGTGTCCATCTTTCTGCCGTCTTGGTCTTTCTTCTGACTCCTGAATTCTGAATTCTGACTCCTACTGCTGCTTTTTCACCGCCTTGAACGCCTCGTCGCAAATGTTGAGCGTTTCCTGTATGTCTTCATCCGTATGGGCGGTGGATACAAACCAATTATGGTGTGACGTGAAGAAAGCGCCTCTCCGGGCGCATTCGCCGCACCACTTTTGCTGGAGCATAAGCGTGGGATCGTCGGTGATGCGGACGTACATCATGCAGGGTTCGCCGGAAACCTTGATCGTGCAACCGTGGCTCTTGGCCACGTCAATCAGGCCTTTGGCGAGTTTTTCGCCGATTTCCCGAAGCACCCGGGGTCCGTCGATGCGGCGCAGTTCGGTGAGGGTGGCGATGGCCGCGGCCATGGGACCGGCGCTGTACCAATAGCTGCCCGTGTGGAAAACCTTGGACACGGCGTTGCGCAGGGCGTCGGTGCCGACAAGCGCCGAGATGGGGTAGCCGTTGCCTATGGCCTTGCAGAAGCAAACAAGGTCGGGCTTGAACCCGTACTGCTCGCAGGAGCCGCCAAGGTTCACGCGGAACCCGGCGCGCACGTCGTCGGTGATGAAGACAACGCCGTTCTTCCGCAGGATGGCCTGCACCTGTTGCCAGTAGCCGGGCGCGGGCAGTTCGCTGTCCGTGAAGATCGGGTGGTGGTAGGGCGAGGCGATAAAACCCGCAACATCGTTGGGATGCTGGGAGATGGCGCGCTCCAGCGCGACCACGTCATTCCATGGAATGCGGATGATATGGCTGAGGTCGTCGTCGGCAAGGCCATGGTGGCCCGGTCCCTGCATCCATGGACTGGTGCCGTGGTAGCCGCCCTGCATGGCGATAATCTTTCGGCGTCCCGTGGCGGCACGGGCGGCCATGACGGCAAGGTTTGTCACGTCGGCGCCGTTTTTGGCAAAGAAGGCCCAGTCCGCCACGGGTATCATATCGACCAGCAGTTCGGCCAGTTCGACCATGCGCGGCGAGCACACGGTGTTCGTGTCGGACTTTTCCATCTGCGCCTTGTACGCGGCGTCCACGACGGGGTTGGCGTACCCGAGGATCATGGGACCGTATGCGCACATGTAGTCGATGAAGCGGTTGCCGTCCACGTCCCAGAAATGGGCGCCCTGCGCCTTGTCGGAATAGAAGGGGTAGGCGCTCACGGGCACATAGGGCGCCAGTCCGAAATGCCCGTAGATGCCGCCGGGAATCACCTTCGCGGCACGCGCCAAAAGTTCGCCGGATTTGGGATATTCGTAGGTTTTCATGGACGCGCCCTCGCCGTTTTCAGCAGTCATTGTCCGTTGCCTCCCGTCATGCAAGGTACCGCTCGACGCGGTCCATAATCAGCGTTGCGCTGTCCGCCAGCGGCAGCATGCCCCACACGGCCACATCGCCGCGGCCGATTGCAGCCAGTCCGTCCTCTTTTCCGGACAGCACCGCCTGCGCCACGGCAATATTGCGGAAGGTCATGGTTGCGTCGGGCCGATCCACACGGCCGCGGCCGGCATTGACCCCGTCGGGACCGAAAGAAACCCACGCGGCCGGCCCGTCTTCACCCACGGCCAGTTGCAGCCGACCCGGCGGTGTGCCGGCGGCGATCTTCATGGCGGTGGGTTCCGACAGCGCCAGTTCGCGCACCGCGTTTGCGGCAGTGTGCAGCGTAAGCGTGGTGTTTGCCGCGAGAAAGTCCGGATTCTCCATCATGCCCGGACCGGGCTTGAGGTAGTGTTCCAGCCGCGCCGTAATCCTGGGAAACTCGTTCTTCAGCCAGCCGAGCCGGTTGAAGCCCTTGAGCGGGACCGGGGGAATATTGCTCCCGGCAAACATTGCGTTGAGATGCCCCGGGGTGACGAAGAACAGATGCACTTCCGAAAGCGAGGTGCTGCCCAACCCCACGCGGCATTCGCCCCTGCGGAACTCCACCCATGCCGCGGGCCCGCCCAGCACGGTGAACTGGATGCCCACATCCCAGTCTTGGACAAGCTTTTGCGACTCGGGGTCAAGCCTGCACAGCTCCGCAAGATTTTGGAGCACGGCACCCAAGTTCAACCCCGCCTTGACCTGATCAACACCCATAACTGATGACCCTCCAACCGCGCCGGAATACCGCCGCCGGGCACTTGAAACTAGCACAGACGGGGGCAATTTTCAAAATATCCGCCCCCCCATGTTTTATTGGCGTTTGTTATTCTGTCCTACACAGGTCCCTGTCCCGCTTTTTTTGACTTTCCGGCAAAATGTGTTATTCTTTTAGCGAAGCGGCATGGTTGTGTGCCGGCGAGGAGACAGGCCGTTCACGGCGGGGACCCGTGTGCGACCAGGGCAGACAATGTCTTACGAGGAAAAGAGGTAGATTTTATGGGTACAGGGAAGGGTATATTCGGAGGAAACCGTTCGTTTTTCCACTGCGCGATGGTGTTGCTCTGCGCGGGATGGGCCGCGGCGGAAAGCGCGCCCTGCCGGGTGATGGAGTCGGCGCCCGCGCCAAGACCGCCACAATATCCCTTTGCGGGTATGAACAGCCTGGAAAGAGACGTCACGTTGTACCCCGTCCCCGGCACCCTGATCGGACCCGCCGGGTCAGTATGCCTTTTCATCAACCGGGATGAGGCAAACCGCGGCGCATTGTGGCGCGTGGACGGCACGGCCGAC
>CAZOMH010000270.1:0-6038 GCA_964580415.1 uncultured Nitrospirales bacterium | reverse complement strand
AATGTGCGCGAACTGCGCAATGTGGTCGAGCGCGCCACCATCCTGTGCCCGGTGGCGCACATCGGGGTGGAGTATCTTCCGGACACGTTCATGCAGACGCCTTCGGCGTTGGGTATCGGTGACAACATTTCACTGCAGCAGATCGAGGAACAGCACATCCGCCGTGTACTCGCCGTTGCCAAGAGTCTTCAGGAAGCCGCCGACACGCTTGGTATTGACCAGGCCACGCTCTGGCGCAAGCGCAAGCAGTACGGCATCTGACCCGTCCCGGCCTTGCAAAATGCAAAGTCCGCCATCGTCTTCCCCTTGCAAAATACAAGCTTTGCCGGGTCTTCTCCCCCCTTTCGGACCGGTTCCGGGCCTTCTGAGGCCATTTTTCCATTGGCATTCCTTTTGCCTGAACAAATTGAACCGAAAGGAATTGGCCATGGTATTTGGACTGCGACAGAAACTGGGGTTGGGTTTTGGCGGGCTCTTCCTCATCATCCTCATTCTTGGGGTGCAAAGCATCATAAAAGTGTCCGACCTGGGACAGTCCATCGACGTCATTCTGCGCGAAAACTACCGCAGCGTGATTGCCTGCCAGGACATGAAAGAGGCGCTGGAGCGGATCGACAGCGGCATACTATTTATCCTCCAGGGTTATGACAAGGAGGGTTCGGTCCAGATTGAGGAGAATCTTTCCAAATTCGACAAGGCCCTGGGTGTTGAGGGAGGCAATCTGACCCTTCCGCGCGAGAGCGAGTCCTTCGTCCGGCTGGACAGCGCCCAGAAGGAATACAAGAAGGTGCTGACCCTGGTGAGCGATACGAACACCCCCGTCGAGGAACGCCGCAGCACCTATTTTGCCAGGCTTCTGCCGTTGTTTCAGCAGGTGAAGGGTGATGCAAACGACATCCTGCAAATGAACCAGCAGAACATGTCCGACGCGAACATGGCCGCCCGCGAGAAAGCGGCGCAGGCCAGTCAGCGCATGTATCTGCTCTTGTTGTGCGGCGTTTGCCTTGCAGGCACCTTTGTCTACTATTCGGGCCGCTGGATTTTGGGGCCCATTACGGCACTGACGGTCTCCGCCAACGAAATCGCCCGGGGAAACCTGGACCTTGTTGTGGGCAGTGTGTCGCGCGACGAGATGGGCCAGTTGGCGAGGGCCTTTGACACCATGGCATCCAGTTTGCGCGAATACCGCCGCACGAATGAGGCCAGAATGGTCCGCATGCAGCGGGCCGCGCAACAGGCGCTGGACAATCTGTCCGTGGAAATCGTCGTGGTTGACCTTGACGGCGTCGTGGAGGTGGTGACCAAGTCGGCGCAGGAAGCCTTTGGAATGACCGTCGGCAGCCGCCTCCGGGAAAGCCGGCATGCGTGGATGGACATCCTTGTGCAGCAGGCACTCCGCTCCGGGCACAGGGAAGTGCTTGCCCAGGGAGATTACATGGTTCAGGTCTTTGTCGGCGCGCAGGAGCGGTTCTACCGGCCCGAGGCGATACCCGTTCTGGACGGCTTCGGCCAGTTGGCGGGCATTACGCTGATGCTGCACGACGCGACCCAGTTCCGGCAGCAGGATGAACTCAAACGGGGCCTTGTTGCGACGGTGTCACACCAGTTGAAAACCCCCCTGACGTCCATCCGCATGGCGCTCTACATGCTTCTGGACGACAAGCTTGGGCCGCTTACGGGAAAGCAGGAGGAACTGCTGATCGCGGCGCGGGAAGACAGTGACCGGTTGAACGCCATCGTGGAAAATCTGCTGGACATTGCCCGCATCCAGTCCGGCCGGGTGCAGATGGAATGCCATGCGGTGCCCCCCGATCTGCTGGTGCTTGAATCGTCGGAAGTGTACAAGAGCGCCGCGGATGACCGGGGTGTTTCGTTGCGGCTTCAAATTCCGGCCCAGCTGCCCGAAGCGTGGGCCGACACCACACGGCTCAACCACGTGTTCTCGAATTTGCTGTCAAATGCGATCAAATACACGGATGCGGGAGGAAGCATTGAGGTTTCCGTGCGGGCAGACGACGATTTCGTCTGGTTCTCTGTCAAGGATACCGGAAGGGGCATTCCGGACGAATTCCTGGGGCGCGTGTTTGAACAGTTCTTCCGGGTGCCCGAACTGGGACTAACCACGGGCGCGGGGCTGGGTCTGGCCATTGCCAAGGAAATTGTGGAGGCCCACGGCGGAAGCATCCGCGCGGAGAGCGCGCAGGGCGCCGGAAGCATCTTCACATTCTCGCTCCGGCGCGCCGACCGCGTGGCTGTGAAGGAGGGTGTGCAATGACCGACCTGATCTATGCGGTGGCCACGGTCACTTTCTTTGGAATATTCATCCTGTACGCATGCGCTTGCGAACGGCTTTAACGAAGGACGTGGCAGTCCGTGCGGCGGCGCACGGAAGAAATAACGAGACACTGCGCCGGAACAGCCAACCCCGTTTTCGGCGATTCCGGAGGCAGGGTCATTTTTGGCACAGAACACCCTCCGTCTTTCACGTTTCGCAAAACAAGAATGAAAGTGCTGGCATATATGTATCCTGAAAACGGCGACACGTCCAAACCCGGCATTGCAAAGAGGATGCGGCGGGTGCTGGTCGGCGACGCCCGCGATCCCCGCGACCCCAATATCCACCACAAACTGGCGCTGGTGGCCTTCTTTGCGTGGGTTGGTCTCGGGTCGGACGGGCTTTCCTCCTCCTGTTACGGCCCGTCGGAGGCGTTTTCGCTGCTGCTGCAATACCCGCACCTGGCGCTTTTCGTGGCGCTCGGCAGCGTGTTTACCATCGTCGTGGTCAGCATGAGCTACCACCAAATCATCGAACTCTTTCCTTCCGGCGGCGGCGGGTACGTGGTGGCAAGCCAACTGGTTTCGCCGATGTGGGGCATGGTGTCCGGTTGCGCGCTTCTGATCGACTATGTGCTGACGATTGCGCTTTCCATCTCCAGCGGCGCCGAAGCGGTGTTCAGTTTTCTTCCGCCCGAATGGGTCTTTTTGCGCATGTGGTTCGGGCTGCTGGGTGTTGCGGTGCTCACGGGGATGAACATCAGGGGGGTGCGGGAATCGGTGGGCCCGCTGATCCCCATTTTCATGATCTTCGTCGTCACGCATCTCGTCGCCATTTTCTGGGCCATTGGCACGCATCTGTCCGAACTGGGTTCCCTGCCCGCGAACACCGCCAGTGACATGCATTCCGCCACGCACCAGTTCGGGGTGTTCGGCACGATCTTTCTCGTGCTGCGGGCGTACGGCATGGGCGCGGGGACCTATACCGGAATTGAGGCCGTCAGCAACGGACTGCCCATTCTCCGCGAGCCAAAGGTGAAGACCGGAAAACGGACGATGGTTTACATGGCCGCGTCGCTTGTTGTCGCGGTGATGGGCTTGATGCTGGCGTACGTTCTGTGCCGGATTCAGTTTGAACCTGGAAAGACCCTCAACGCCGTATTGCTTGGGCATATCACCGCCAACTGGCCACGGTCCCTGGCCGGGGCGTTTGTTCTCACCACACTGGTTTCCGAAGGGGCGATTCTCTTTGTCGCCGCACAGACGGGTTTCCTGGACGGCCCGCGCGTTCTTGCCAACATGGCGCTGGACCGGTGGCTCCCGAGCCGTTTCGGCATGCTCAGTGACCGGCTGGTCACCCAGAACGGCGTCCTCATGATGGGCGGCGCGGCATTCCTGCTTGTGGGGCTTACGGAAGGGTCGGTGCAGTACCTGATCGTGCTTTACAGTATTACCGTGTTCATTACCTTTGTGCTGTCCCAGATTGGCATGGTGCGCCATTGGTGGCAGGTGCGCCGAACAGATCCGCGCTGGAAACGGGGATTGGCTATCAACGGCATCGGCCTGATACTGACTTCTTTCATATTGGTGTCCGTGGCCATCCTGAAATTCGGGTCGGGGGGCTGGGTCACCCTGCTGGTGACCGGGGCGCTTGTTGCCGTTGCGGTGCTGATACGCCGGCATTATGGACGCACGCGGGCGCTGTTGGGGCGGTTGGACAGCCTCGTGGTCGCCGCCGAGTCGTTTCCGGAGGGAGACGACGTGCCTGAACCCGAATATGACCCGACGGCGGAGACGGCGGTGATCCTGGTGAACGGATTCAACGGACTGGGTTTGCACACCCTGTTTGGGATCATCCGGCTCTTCAACAGGACGTTTAAGAATTTCGTGTTTGTGGAGGTGGGCGTTGTCGATGCGGGCAACTTTAAGGGGGTTCAGGAAATGGCGGGGCTGAAGGAACGGACAGCGGCAGACCTCGGGAGATATGTGCGGCTTATGAAACGTCAGGGAAAACATGCCGAGAGTTATTCCGTCCTGGGCACCGACGTTGTTGAAGAAGTGGAAAAGATGGTGCCCATCGTGCGCGAACGTTTTCCGGACTGCGTCTTCTTTGGAGGGCAGTTGGTGTTTCCCGAGGAAACGCTTATGACGCGCCTGCTGCACAACTACATCGTGTTTGCCATTCAGCGGCGGCTGTATTCCCACGGGATTCCCTTCATGATTATTCCCATCCGCGTGGCATAGTTTATGCTATAAACCGGGATTCGGGTAAGCGACCCTGTTGTGCTGCGTTCAGCATGATGGCGGTCCCGCTGAAAGGAAAGGCGAAGTGATGGACATTGTGGTTGGACTGGTCGGGGTGGCCCTGTTGGGGTACCTGTTTGTCTCGGTGCTTCGGCCCGAGTGGTTCTAAAGGAGTTGCGGCAATGAACATTTTCGGATGGGTTCAGCTTGTCCTGTTCATGGGCGTGCTGCTGGCCCTCACCAAACCGACGGGGTTGTATCTGGTGCGGGTGCTGGACGCACAGGCGAAAACATTCCTGGACCCGGCAATGAAGCCGGTGGAACGGTTTGTCTACCGCGTGTGCGGCGTGGACCCAAACCACGAACAGAATTGGCGGGAGTATGCCGTCTCGCTGGCGGTGTTCAGCCTGGTGGGCATGCTCTTTACGTACGCCGTTTTGCGGACGCAGCACCTGCTGCCGCTGAATCCAAGGCAGTTCGGTTCGCTGAATCCAGACCTGTCCTTCAATACGGCGGCGAGTTTCACAACCAACACGAACTGGCAGAGCTACGCGGGCGAGACGACAATGTCGTACTTCTCGCAGATGGTGGCGCTCACGCTGCACAACTTCACCAGCGCGGCCGTTGGGATTGCCGTGGCCGCCGTGCTGGTGCGCGGCGTGGCGCGCCAGGGTGCGGGGACGCTGGGCAATTTCTGGGTGGACATCGTGCGCCTGACCCTGTTTCTTCTGCTTCCCCTGAGCCTGGTTCTTGCCGTGTTTCTCGTTTCGCAGGGCATGATCCAGAACTTCCAGAATTACGTGACCGCGACACCGGTGGAAACGGCCGCGGGCGCGGACGGGACCGCGCCGCAGGTCATTGCCCAGGGGCCGATGGCGTCGCAGGCGGCCATCAAGATGGTCGGCACGAACGGCGGCGGATTCACCAATGCCAATGCGGCCCATCCCTATGAGAACCCGACGCCGCTGTCAAACTTCGTGCAGATGCTGGCCATCTTCCTGATCCCAAGCGGGCTGACCTATTACCTGGGGCGCACAGTGAAGAACCAGCGGCACGGCTGGACGGTGTGGGCGGTGATGGCGTTCGTGTTTCTGGCCGGCGTGCTGCTGTGCTGGTGGGCCGAGTCGGCGGGCAATCCACGGCTCACCGCGCTGGGCGTGGATGCCGCGGACGGTAACATGGAGGGCAAGGAACTGCGCTTTGGCATCTTCAACTCCGCCCTGTTCGCCACGGTGACCACCGACGCCTCCTGCGGCGCGGTGAACGCGATGCACGACTCCTTCACGCCGCTGGGCGGGCTGATACCGCTGGTCAACATCCAGTTGGGCGAAATCATCTTTGGCGGTGTGGGCTCGGGACTCTACGGCATGATGGTCTTTATCATCCTTACGGTGTTCCTGGCCGGGCTCATGGTGGGCCGGACGCCGGAATATCTCGGCAAGAAGATTGAGTCGGGCGAGATAAAACTTGCCGTGCTGTTCATCATGGCATCGGTGCTGTCGGTGCTGGGATTCACGGCG
>CAZOMH010000269.1:0-6072 GCA_964580415.1 uncultured Nitrospirales bacterium | reverse complement strand
CAGTTCGACGAGTGCAATTTGACCCTGCGCCAGCTCCACCTTATCGAGGACGTCGTGGTGCGCGGCGTGATGGGCACACTGCACACCCGCATACGCTACCCCAACCTGGTCGCGGCGTCCGTGCCGGTTCCCGCCGCGGCAAAGCCAACGGAAGGAAAATGAAACCATGGCGGTTTCCATTGACGTGAGAAACGAATCGACACGCAAGGGCATGCACCGCAGGGACGTTCTTGAGCGCATCGCGGAAAGAGTGTTCGCCGGAGAGGGGGTCGCGGGGGACATCGAGCTGAGCGTGCTCTTTTGCGACGATCCCTTTATCGCGGGCCTCAACCGGCGTTACCGCAAGAAGACAGGAGCGACGGATGTGCTTTCCTTCTCCCAGGAGGAGGACGCGGTTGCCGGCGGCGCGCGCGCGCTGGGGGATATTGTGATTTCCCTGGAAACGGTGGAGCGGTTTTGCGACGGAGACGCGGCGGGCATGCGCGATGAAGTGCGGCTGCTGTTTTGCCACGGTCTGCTGCACCTGCTCGGGAATGACCATGCGGACGCGGCCGGGAAGAAGCGCATGCTGGAATTGCAGGCGCGCTACCTCGGCGTTGATCCCGGTGCCGCATGGCATGCGGAGAAGCGCCGTTGCTAATCCGGCTTGACATACCGGCGGCGCGGACTGCTGTCCGCGGCGCGGGCGGCGGGGTCTTCCGAAGCGGCCGGCCCGGGGCGGCAGTGCTGGCCTGTTTGGCCATTGCCGCCGGGTTTGCCGTTGCCGGCGCGGGGCGTGTTGTTGCGGCGGACGGTTCCGCGGCGGCCGTTGCGGTGCCGTGGTTTTCCGTACTTACCCCCAACCTGTTGCTGATAGCGGCGGTGCTTGCCGGTTTTTCGGCGTTCTTTTCGGCCAGCGAGGTCGCCTATTTTTCGCTGCACAAGGTGAAGTTGCGGGCGATGGGGGAGAGTCCCGCCCTGCTGGACCGTCTTGCCGCGCGCCACATGGACCAGCCCGGCGCGCTGCTGGCCACGCTGCTCATGGGCAACACCATAGTCAACGTGCTGCTGGGCACCGTTCTGGGCGCGCCGATGGCCGAAATGTTCGAGCGTTCCTTTATGATTCCCACCGCGCGTTCCTACTTCCTGTCGGTGGTGGTGACGACGGCCGGGCTGTTGCTGACCTGCGAGGTGTTCCCCAAGGTGCTTGTCCTGCGCTACAACGCCGCCTTTGCGCAGGCGGCCGCATTGCCCATACTTGTCGTGGACCGTCTCATGCGCCCGCTTCGGGCGGTAATCATGGCCTTTGTGGCCTTTCTGTTTCGCGTCACCCGCTTCTCTGAACTTCCTCCGGCGCCGTTTCTGACCGACGACGAGTTTAGGGCCGTGCTTGAAGACAGTGAAGCTTCCGGCGTTATCGAGGAGGAGGAGCGCCAGATGATCCAGGGGATTATCGAGTTCTCCGACACGACGGTGCGCGAGATTCTGGTGCCCAGGCCGGACATGATAGCGCTGTGCGCGACCGCGACCGCCGCCGAGGCGCTGGAGGTGGTGCGCGAGCACGAATACTCGCGCATGCCCGTGTACGGGAACGACCTCGACGATATCGTGGGGGTGCTTAACGCCAAGGACCTGCTTCCGCTGGTCGAATCGGGGAAACTTGGCACCCTGATTCAGGCGGTGGCCCGGCCCGCCCATTTTGTGCCCGAGACCATGTCCCTGGCGGACTTTCTCAAGACCGCCCAGCGCCTGCACTCGCACCTTGCCCTTGTGGTGGACGAGTACGGCGGCACCCGGGGACTCGTGACGCTTCAGGACGCGCTGCGCGAGGTGGTCGGCGACATCGGCGAGGAGGACGACGGTCTGGAACTCCTGTGCGAGACCCTGGGCGAGGGACGCTACCGTGTGGACGGCGCGCTGCCGCTGGAGGACCTGGAAAATCTGATCGGTATTGTTGTGGACGACGAGGAGCACACCACCGTTGCCGGTTTCCTCATGTCAAAGTCGGAAAAGATACCGGAGGCGGGCGACAAGATCGTCTATGCCGGCGTGACTTTCCGCATTGAACAGGTGCGCGAAAAGCGCGTGATGCGCGTGCTCATCGATTGTCCGCGCGAACTTGTCCACGGGGAGGCCGGCCCGTGAGCGTGCCGCTTGTCATCCTGATCGTGGCCTCCGTGCTGCTTCTTTCCGCGCTCTTCGCCGGATATGAAACGGGTTTTGTCTCCAGCAACCCCATTCGTGTGCGCCATCTTGCCGAAAAAGACGGCAATCCCGCCGCCAGGCGGCTCATGGCCCAGCAGAACAACCCCGGCAGGCTTATCACCACACTGCTTGTGGGCAACAATCTGGTGCTGGTCATCGGCACGATCACGCTGACCGCCGCCCTCGGCGGCACCATGGCGACCATTGTGGCCACGCCCCTTTTTCTTATTTTTGGCGAAGTGCTTCCCAAAAGTGTTTTCCGCGTCCACGCGACGCGGCTGGCCTTGGGGCTGATGCCTGTGATGCGCGTGTTCGACGTGCTGCTGTCCCCGCTTGCGGTGCCTCTGAACTGGATGTCGCAGGGATTGCTGCGGCTTTTTGGCGGAGAGAACCGCGACGTGCGCACCCTGTTCACCTCGCTCGAAGAAATGCGCGTGCTGGTCGATGAAAGCACCGACCGCGGCTCCATCGACGAAGTGGAGCAGGAAATGATTCACTCGGTGATGGACCTGCAAACCCGCAGCGCCAAGGAAATCATGGTTCCGCGCATCCACATGGAGGCGCTGTCCGACACCACCCCGCGAACCGAACTGGTGGCGCTGCTCAAGGACAGCGGTTTGTCGCGCATTCCCGTCTATTCGGGAACGATAGACCATGTGGTCGGACTGATCCGGGCTTTTGATGTGCTGACCGACCGGACCCCCGACAACCAGGACATCAAGCGGTTCCTGCGGCCCGTGCTGCACGTGCCCGATTCGCTCAAACTCGACGACCTGCTCAAGCGGATGAAGCGGGAACGCCAGGCGATTGCCATCGTCACCGACGAGTTCGGCGGGACAGATGGAATCGTATCGCTGGAGGACGTGCTCGAGGAAATATTCGGCGAGATACACGACGAGTACGACGTGCGCGAACCGCAGTTCCGCCGGATAGGGCCCGATGTGTACGTTATTGACGGGAAACTGCCGTTGGGGGACTGCGCCGAGGCGCTCGGAATGCCCCTTGAAGACAAGGAGGTCGAGACGGTCGGCGGCTGGATTTGCCATCTTGCCGGACGCATCCCTGTCCGCGGAGAGATGATCCTCCACGACCCCTTCCAGGTTACCATCCTCGACGGCACACGCACACACGTGTCCACCATACGCCTGGAAGTGCTGCGAAGGGAAACGGAGACGCACGGGGCGGGCGAGGCGCCGCGCAGCGGGACATAACCCGCCGCCCGCCAATTGAGAAAAAATTCTCGATTGTGGTACAATGGGTGTCTCGGAGTTCCGGCCCGGCCGAGTCAGGGTGCCAGCGGGCGTTTCCTGTTTCTCCCGGCGAATAACCAAGGACAGACGGCGATGTGCGTGTTCAAGAAAACATCCGCGAATATATGGGTTCTGGTGGCAGTGCTGCTGTTGGGGACGCTTTGTGCGTATGCCGACGGTCCGGGCGGGCAGGAGAAGCCCGGTTCGGCGCTGCTGGTCAATCAGATGGTGGTGCTCTTTATGGTGGTGGGCCTGGGCATGCTGCTGGGCAAAATACGGATATTCGGCGTAAGCTTCGGCAGCAGCGGCGTTATTTTTGCCGCGCTGGCCTTTGGCGCATGGGGCTTCACCATTCCGGGCGGGGTGAGCACACTGGGCCTGGTGCTCTTCGTGTACTGTATCGGCCTCGCCGCCGGGCCGACCTTTTTCCGCGTCTTTGCCCAGCACGGCGCCTCGATGGCGCAGATGGGCGTGGTGATCGTCCTGACAGGCCTGGCGACGGCGCTTGCGTTTGCATGGCTCGCGCATATTCCCACGCCGCTGGCGGCCGGCGTGTTCGCCGGGGCCATGACCAGCACCCCCGCGCTCGCCTCGGCGCTGGACGCGCTCAAACAGGACCCCATGGTGTCGGTCGGCTACGGCGTGGCCTATCCCTGCGGGGTGGTGGGCATTGTGCTGTTTGTGCAGCTTGTGCCGCGCCTGCTGCGGGTCAATTTGGACGATGAGGCGCGGCGTCTGGGGGCGGTGGCCGCGGGAAGGCGCATCGAGCGGAAGGCCATCGAGGTGACCAATCCGAGTCTCTTTGGCCGCCGCGTGGGCGAGAACGCCTTTATTGCGACACAACGGTGCCAGATTTCCAGAGTGGGCGAGGGGGATCGGTTCGTGCCGGTGACGCCCGAGACCTGTTTTGCCGAAGGCCAGATCGTGCTCGCCGTGGGAGAGGCGGACCAGTTGCCTGCCCTGATCGATTATCTTGGCCGCGGCTCGGAGCGCCGTCTTCAGATGGACAGTGAACAGCAGCGTATGAAGGTGGTGGTGACCTCGAAGGAGATGCTCGGGAAGGAACTGGGCGAACTGAACCTGCTCAACCGCTTTGGCGTCACCGTGACCCGGCTGGAGCGCAACGAGGTGATGGCCGTGCCCCGGACAGACACGGAACTGCAGTACGCCGACGTTCTCACCGCCATAGGCGAGCCGGAAGGAATCAGGGAATTTGCCAATTTTGCCGGCCACCGCACGCGCGCGCTCGATGAAACGGACATTATCTCGCTGGTGGCGGGCATGGCGCTGGGGCTGGTGGTCGGCATGGCGCCCATAGGCATTTCAGACCGGTTTGCCTTCACGCTTGGCGCGGCCGGCGGCCCGCTCCTTGTGGCGCTGGTGCTGTCCCATTTTGGCAACCTCGGCGCGTTGCGCGGGCGCGTGCCGCGCGCGGCGCGCATGCTGATGAGCGAGATGGGCCTGGTCTTCTTCTTGGCCGGCGCGGGCGTTCAGGCGGGCGGCCAGTTCGTGCAGGTCATACGCGAATACGGTGTTATTCTGCCGGTCATGGGCCTTTGCGTGACCACGCTGCCGTTGTCCGCGGGCTATCTTTTCGCGCGGTACCGGCTAAAGCTCAACCTGCTGCAGACCCTCGGCGCAACCTGCGGCGGACGCACCTGCACGCCGGGCCTGGGCGCCATCGCCGCGAAGACCGATTCCGAAATTCCCATTATCAGTTACGCCACAGTCTACCCCGTCGCCCTTATCCTGGTGACGTTGTCCGCGCAGGTCATTGCCCAGGTGCTGCCGCGGCTGCTGTAGCAGGTGCGGCGACCGGTTCAGAGACCGGCGCGGGAACGGGAACGGGGGGCGCAACCGGTTCGGAAGCCGGAACTGCATCGGGCGTTGCCGCGGCTGGTGCCGGTGCCGCAACTGGTTCAGGCGTGGGAGCCGTTTCGGGCGCCGGCGCGGGAACGGGCACCGCGACCGGTTCGGATGCCGGTGCCGCACCGTCTGCCGCCGGTACAGCGGCCGGCTCGGGCGCCGCAACCGTAATGGCCGGTCCGGCGGGGACTTGGAAACTGTTCTTCACGTACATGTGTTCCCCGCGCAGGGAAATGCCGTTGCGCAGAACATTGGACTCGGGAATCATGTAGTCGGGACGCGGCGTGATTCCGGTGACGGCGGGGAACCCGTACACTTCCTGATCCGCCTCAAAGGCAAGTGCCGCACCGGGGGTCGTTTCCAGATACAACTCGTAGCCGTCTTTCGCAAACAGGTCAAACCCCAGGGACAGCCGGTCGCCGTCCGCGGGCACGGCCAGCCCGTTGACCGTGGCTGCGCTGATTGCCGGCCCTTCCGTCTGCCGCAGATGCACGCGGAAAGGGGCATCGTCCGTGCGCAGCCGCAGCGTCAGGAGGCGTTTCCCGTCGGCTGCCGCATCCTTGATCGTCTCGATGCGGACGCCCGTCAGGTTTTCCGCCACCGGGGCCGTCGCGCGGAGGAAATGATTCCCGTCCCTGCCCGGCAGAATATCGTCAATGGCGCCGCGCTGGGCGCTTGGGAAGAACTGCAGCGTCCATTCATCCACCTTCACGTCCTCGCTCATCCACCAGGCCTCGTTCTTGTCGAGGTTTGCCGCATAGGTGACGGAGTT
>CAZOMH010000268.1:0-6082 GCA_964580415.1 uncultured Nitrospirales bacterium | reverse complement strand
CCCTTTTCGCAGTAGACCGCCTTGCCGGCGTTGGATGCGTCAATCGCCATCTGCTCGTGCCAGTGGTCCGGCGCGGCGATCACGACGGCCTCCACCTTCGGGTCGGCCAGCAGGTCTTTGTAATTGCTGTACCGCTTCGCATCGGGGTTGTTCCCCGCCTCAATGCCCCGTTCCAGATGCGGCTTGTATACGTCGCACACCGCCACCACCTTCGCCGTCTCCGCGCTTCCGGTGTACTTGATCAGGTCCCATCCGCGCGTGCCCGCACCGATGTGCCCCACGCGAACCGGGTCCGAGGTCGGCGCGGCGCCGGCCAGAATCGCCGGCGCGCCAAGCGCCGCGGCGCTCGCCGCCAGCATCGTCCTGCGCGTAATACCCATGGATTCCTTCATCATCTTCTCCTTTCCTGAGAATTGGCAGGCACCCGAAACCGCCTGCCAACAAGAGTCATGATAGGATTCGGGCCGGAAATTGTCAATGTTGAGAATCGTCGAGTGTCGCCGGCGCCGGCAAAGAACGCTCGACAGCAGAAAAAGCCCCCTCCCCCCGCCTCTTTGTACTACTGTCCGTCAACTTCTTGTTTTCTTGCGCAGAAGTTTACCGCGTCCTCCGGGCCTTACAGCCCGGGATGGTCAGTGCCGCGCTTTCAGCGCTCAGAACGATGAACAAGACCGGTCCGCTTGCTGTACCGCCGATTCTTGCGACATCCGTCTCGTCCTGGCCATAGGCTGACAAGTCCTAGTGTGTGGCAGGCATTCCTGTCTGCCGTCTTCTCAAATCTGAGATATCAGATATCGGCATTTCTATTCTGGATTCTGACTTCTGGATTCTTTGGTTGCGGCCACCGGCCGCACCAGGTTCTTTACGTTCTTGTGTTCCAATTCCCGGAGATTTCCGACGCCTTCGGACCCCGGAGGGGCCGCACAATCATAGCCACGGGTGGAGCGAAGAGGAACCCGTGGTTAACGGGCCACACGGTGTCGTCCCCGAAGGGGGCGAACAAGACTTGTTGCGCGGCTCATTGCAGGTGCCGCTCCAGCAGCGACGCCAGCGCGTCGGCCGCTATCTTGGACTCGACCACATTTCCGGAAGCGTCAACCAGCCAGTTCGAAGGGATGTAGGAGACGCCATAGGCCGTGGTGACGGGATTGGCATCGCTCCATCCGCCAATGTTGTACTGGGGCCAGGACAGTTCTTCCCTGGCCACGAACTTGGCCGCATCCTTGACATCCCGATCAAGGTTCAGCCCGACAATCCGGAGCTTCCCGCTCTCACCATACTGTTTCCACAACGCTTTCAGGGCCGGAAGTTCGGCCTTGCAGGGCGCGCACCAGGTCGCCCAAAAGACCAGCAGCACGGGCGTGCCGCGCTCATCGCTCAATTTCCAGGCCTTGCCGTCGAGCGTGGTTCCCTGAATCTCCGGGGCAACACTCCCTGATGTCGGTGCCGGGATTGCTTCGAAGGACAAGTCCCCCAGCGCCACGGGTACGGACTGGTCCAGCGTGATGGTAAAGGCGCGCTCCAAGCGCGCCACGGCCGTGCCGCGGCCGCAGGCATTCTTCGGCGGCGCGTCGTGCAGCGTGGCCGTAAGATCGTAGTCGCCGGCCGGGAGGCAATCGAGCGTGAAGGTTCCGTCCTCCAGCACGATGGGCACAAAGCCGGTGTTCTCATCCTTGGTATCGTCGCCGTGGCGGCGGGCCGTGATGAACAGCCGCCGGGAAGAATTCCAAACCTCTTCGGTTTCTGCCCCGAGGCTTGCGAAACCGGGGTCCGCGATGAGTTTGCCCCGCACCGCGCCATTGCGGTTCGCACAGAAGCCGACCTGCATGGTCTTGCCGGGCTCCGGGGTGACTTCGACGGCGTGGCTCGTGACCCAGCGGCGCGATTCACCCACCCGCAACGGCAGTGCCGGCACATTGCCGACCTTGAAGTGGCCGGCCTCGTCGACGGCGGCCCCGAGGCTGAACCGCACGGAAGTGCCGACGTTCCACTCCTTGGGCGGCATCACGTTGACGGCGACATAGGCCTTCTCATCTTTCGGCCGCTCCTGTGCGGACACGCTTCCCTCCAACTGGCTCCAGGCCGCCAGGGTCAGCGGATCCTTGTCCTTGTGCGCTGCGAGCGGGCGCATCGCCCAGCCGGTTTCGTGCAGTGCGATGATCAGCGCCGGTCCCTTGATGGGGCACAATTGGAAATGCCCCTCCTTGTCGGTGGTCGCGCAATTGTACGGAGCGTCCACGACGTCGGGGTTCATGCGCGCCTTCTCAATGTGGGCAACCTGGTCGGGCTCGACGAGCGCGACGACCACGTCCTTTGCGGGGTTGCCGTCGGGCAGCAGCGCCGTGCCGGTGAGCGGCTCCGCCGGTTCCATGCGTATGTCCGGCGGATTGGATGCAAACTCGGTGGCGTACACGGGGTCGCAGAAGGCCGTGTAGTAGTTCTCCGACGTGATACGCACCCGCACCGCGCCCGGTACTTTGCCCGTGCTTGCCCCGGTTTCCACGGAGAACTTGCCGTCGCTGGCGCGGTATTTGACCGGGTTATGCACCCGATAGGAGGCGATGGGTTCAGCCTTCTCGCTACGGTCAAAATCGACAGTGAAATACTTGACCGGCTTGCCGGTGACCGCGTCCAAAACCCGGCCCTGAAGCTCTGCCCAGGGATACAGCACGAATTCCGTCTCATTCTCCTCCGTGGCGGACCAGTCGATATCGCGGCGAAAGAATTTGTCTTTCTTTGCACCGAAGTCGACAGCGCCCGTTTCGGGCAACTGCGTTATCGTAAACCGTCCGTCGGAGTCTGTCTTCGTCTTGTAAATGTGCATGGCGGTAAAGGTGCGTCCCTGCTCAATGGTCCAGTGGCCGCCGCCAACGCTCACACCCTCCATGGGCGCGCCGGCCGTGTCTCGGACCGTGCCGCTCCAGGTGCGGCCCTTGGTCATAACGATCCGGAGTTCCCCCGTGTCCTTCCCGATGCGCAGGCACTGCGGCGCGAGATTCTCGGCAAACACATACAGGTCAGAATCTTTCCCCGTTTCAAAGGGAATCACAAAACGTCCTTCCGCGTCCGCGATGACCGCGTTGGACGTTTTGCCCGACCGTATGTCTTCGCGATACTTTGCGAATTCTTCAATATTGGTAAAACCGCGGACCACCACCGCGTCTTTCACGGGGGCGCCGCTTTCATCGACCACGACACCTTTCAACCGCACGCCGCGCTTTATGGTGCCTCGGAACTTGCCCGCGAGCAGCTCTTCCGACACCGTTATCCATGCACCGCTGGTGTCGGGCGCGAAGGCAGGATGCTCCAGGCGCCAGGTGACACTGGGGATGCCCTTCGGAATCTTGGACTGCCAGTGTCCCTCCGCGTCCGTCACGGACTCGGCAACCCCCATCATTCCCGTGTCCGAGGGATAGTGTACTTCGACCTTTACACCCTGCACCGGTTTGCCGTCTTCATTCACCACAACGCCGCCCACGTCGACCATGGGCTTTTCCTTCTTGGTGAAGAAGCCCACCGCTTTCTGGAAACTGTCGACGACGAAATCCTCCGCGCGGCCCATGAACTCGCTTTGCGCGGCGAGGAGGATGCCGCCCGGACCGTCACCCGGGTGAATGCCCATTACCGAGCCCAGCGCCAGGACCATGCACAATCCGGCCGCGAGCGGCGTCCATCCCTTAACGCGGGGTTGGGGCACGCCCAGCACGCGTTCCACGCGGCGGAGCAGCACGCCGCCGGTGGCGGCCATGGCCATGGGTGCGGATGCACTGCACTGTCCGGCCAGTTCGGCCAGCGCCCGCGCGTAGAGCATGCTGTCGCCGCAGCTTTTCACCGCAAGATCGTCGCAGCAGTTTTCACGCTCCTCGCGGATGCGCCGCGACACCCACCACACGGCGGGATGGTAGAAGAGCAGCGTCACGATGGCCGTCTGCACCAGGTTGGCCGCGTAGTCATGGCGCCGGATGTGGGCCACCTCGTGGGCGAGGACGGCATGAACCTGATCGGGCGTCAGCCCCGTTAGCACGGCAACGGGCAGCAGGATGACGGGACGCAGCGTCCCCACCACCATCGGCACGGCCACCCGGCCGGATTCAAGCAGGCGCACCGGTCTGGACACGCCCAGACGGCGGCAAATCTGCTCCAGGTTCTCCCGCCATGGCTGCGGTGTTTCGGTCACATCGCGCACGCGCAGCCGGCGAACCTGCATCCAGCCGCCCAGGTTCCACAGCGCGAGAAGGCACACCCCCAGCAGCCACAACGACGCCACGCCCGGCAGCCATGGGTCCGGCAGCGTGCGGAGGCGGGCCGCCAAAACGGCAAGTCCCGGGGTTCGCGCCGCAGGAGGGGGCGCGGGCGCAGCCGCCAATGCAGGCGTAACGACCCCGACAACAGGTGTGGCGGGCGTTGCCGCATTGCCCGTGTCCGGCGGGGCGGGGCCGGCCGCATCGGCCGCAAGTGACATGGCCGTCGGATATGGCGGCAGCAGGGTCATGGTGAGAAGCGGCAGGACGGCCATCACCATCAAGCCGGTGAACAGGACCACGTAGCGGGTGTTTGCCGCGCTCTTTCGCAGCAGGGCCATGAGCAGGGCAAGGCCGCCGCCCGCCAGAAGGCCCTGCCATACAAAATGGAGCAGGCAGCAGCCGATGGTGTGCAGGGCGGGTTCACAAAGGGCCAACTGTTCGGACGTCATGGTTCATTTCCTCCCTTGTTCGTCAAGCAGTTCCCGAATGCGCGCGAGTTCGTCGGGGGAGACTTTTCTCTCCTCGAGTGCGCGCACGACCAATCTTTCAGCGGACCCTCCGAAGACCCGGTCCACGATGTCCCTGACCAGTTGGCGCTCTGTTTTCGCCTCCGCAATGCAGGCGCGGTACACATGGGTCTTCTGGCTTTCATCGCGGCTGACCAGACCCTTCTGGGCCATGATCTGCATCAATTTGAGCACAGTGGTGTAGCCCGTCACGCCCTGACTGTTGAGAATCTCCCAAACGCTTCGGACCGTGCTGGGACCCTTTTCCCAGAGCACCCGCAGGATGGCCAACTCTCCCGTGGTTGGTTTCGGCGGCATCGGTTTCTTGGGCATTGCATTGTTCCTCCGTTGGCAGTGTCCACAACCGAATTGTATACGAAGAGCTTCGTACTGTCAAGCCCATTTTCGATTTCTTTGGCGAAACCCCGACGCAGCGGTATTACTTGAGTGGAAACAGACTTGGCGCTATGCTCAACGGAGGAACGAATCATGAGCCAAACAGACGCAATGCTGCTGGAACACTGGGTGCGGGAGCGCAATGCGGACGCGTTCAAGCTGCTGGCCGCGCGCTATGCCGCGATGGTGTACAACACCTGCCGTCGCATTCTGGGCAACCCCACCGAGGCGGAGGACGTGACGCAGGAGTGTTTTGTCATTCTGGCCTCCACCGACAAGCCCATTGGCGGCTACCTGGCGCCGTGGCTGCACCGGGTGGCGTACAACCGTTCCATTGCCCGCCTGCGCGCGGAGAGCCGTCGCAGGGAACGGGAAACGCGCTTTGCCGAGGAACAGCCGATGGCGCGCGATATGGCCTGGAATGAAGTCGGCGACCACGTGGACGAAGCCATCGCCGAGCTGCCGGAGAAACTGCGCGTTCCCGTTGTCGCCTATTTCCTCGACGGCCAGACCCACGAATCCATCGCGCTGGCACTGGGCATCCCCCGCTCCACGGTGACCTATCGTTTGGACAAGGGCGTCGAATGCCTGCGCAAAACGCTCAAGGGCAAGGGGGTGACGGTTGCCGGCGTTGCGTTGGCGGGCGCGATCAAGGCCAACGCCGCCACGACCGCCGCACCGGCTTCGGTCGTAGCGAATCTGGGGAAACTTGCCTTGAGCGGGGTCAACCACGTTGCATGGACCACCACGGCCGCGCCTTTGGCCAAAGGAGTCACTGGTTTCTGGACGGCCAAGACGCTGCTCACGGTCGGAACGGGTTTGGCGGTCGTGCTGTCTGCGGGCTGGGGCGTTCAGAACGTGGTAAGCAAACCCGACAGCCCGGTCATTCAAAAACAAGGGTCAGCCGGCCCCGCCACCGCAAGCATGTCGGCGTCA
>CAZOMH010000267.1:0-6089 GCA_964580415.1 uncultured Nitrospirales bacterium | reverse complement strand
CGTCGTGTCGGAGAAGAACAAGCGGTACGAGGGCATGAATCTTATGGAGGTCGCGCGGGAGCAGAACAAGCATCCGCTCGACGCCGCCTGCGACCTGCTGCTGGAAGAGGACGGCCATGTGCTTGTCTTTGAAACCATGGGCGAGCCCGAAAGCAGTCTGGCCGAGCGCTCCATGTTCTCGCCGCTGAAGCATCCCGAAGTTTGCATTTCGACGGACACCATCCTCATGGGCATGGGCAGGCCGTCCTATCTGTTCCATGGCTGCTATCCCAAATTCATCGGCCGCTATGTGCGCGACAAAAAACTGCTCCCGCTGGAAACGGCCATTCGAAAGGCCACCGGCCTGCCCGCCGAGCATTTCGGCCTTAAGGACCGCGGCAAGATCGCCGTGGGCGCCCATGCCGACATTGTCGTGTTTGACGACGCCACCATCGCCTCCGGCGCCAGTTTTGAAGAGCCTGACCGTCCCCCCATCGGCATTGAATATGTCTTCATAAACGGCAAGATGGTGGTCGATCACGGCAAAATTAACACCGGAAAGCGAGCGGGTAAAGTATTGCGCGGCAACAACTAAGCGCCTGCGCCTGCAAATTACTCAATAAAGACCGCCTGCCCGGCCTGCAGCAATTCTGCAGGGAGTTTCCCAAGGCACGACCTTTGCTTGTGGGTGCCGACGGCATCCCCCTTGAGGAGTTTCTGCAAACACCGCCTGAAGCGTATTTTGCCTGAGGTGTGGGGTTTCGGTTCACTTCACCACGGGCCGCAGCACCATGTTGCGGTATTGGACGGCCGTGTGATCGCCCTGAAGATAGATCGGTCCCGGGCGGGTCTGGTCGGACCAGAGGGCGCCGCCGGTGCATCCTTCCACGGGCTGGTTGCCGATAATCGTCTGGCCGTTGAGCTTCACCGTGACATGCCGGTCCGCCAGCGTAATGTCCAGGGTCTGCCACTCGCCGGCCGGTTTTTCCGCGGCGACCGTGGGCGTGATGCGTCCATAGAGCGCGCCCATATTGTGGCAGTCGAGCGGCTTTCCGAAACTGTCAATCACCTGGATTTCATAAATGCCGCGCAGGTAGATGCCGCTGTTTCCGCCGGTCGGAACATTCACCTCCGTCGTGAGATTGAAGTCCTCGAAATCCTGAATGGTCTGCAGGTTGCCGTAACGGACATGGGGCTGCCCCGCGGTCTGAGCCGGGTCGTTGGCGAGCACGCCGTCGCGCACGGTCCAGCCGTTGTTCACATCCTTGTCCACCGGCACCCAGCCCTGCGCGGCGCCGCCGTCGGGTTTCTTCAGTCCCAGCGTTGACCAGTGGGCACCGCCGATCACGGCCCAGCCTTCGAGGTCCCTGCCGTTGATCAGCACGATGGGATCGCCGAAACGCAGCTTCGACAGATCGGGCGCGGGCGGCATCGGCGGGGTGCGGGTGCCGCTGAATTCATCCTTCCACACACCGCTGCCGTCGTTGGAGGGCTGCGAAAGAAATCCGTGCAGCGCGTCGCCCGAAAGCGTGGCCGTCAGCGACACGGGATGGGCCACCGTGCGGGTGACCTTGCCCGCAGCGTCGCGCAGTTCCTCGTTCCACACGCGCAGCGCGCACAGCGTGTCGCCGTCCATCCAGACCCGCGTCTGCGCTTCCGGGCTGCCGCCCATCCACAGCAGCGTGCCGTCCAGATAGCCCTCCGCCTGCCGCAGCTCCAGCCACCCGGCGCCGCCCGAAACGGGCGTCAGCGCCCACGAGCCGAGGAAGGGATTCTCCGCAGATGCGGCGACCGCGAAGACTAACGAGACGGTGAGGAAAAACAAGCATGTAGAACGCTGATAGTTCATTGTGGGCACTCCGTGTTCAGTCTCGATTATAGCTTCTCCGCGTGCCTTGGCGCGCTCTGCGCCTTCGCGATAAAGGGAAAGACATTCAACGCACAGGCGCATGGGCGCAAAGAAACACTGCGCAAATCCGCCAACAGCAGAATGCCGGCGCCAATCCTTGCGCTGCAATATGCCCAAAGGCGATAATTGCGCCCTGCCCGGGGACGCTTTTTGAAGAGGGTTGAAGACATGCATGACACAAAGACGCGGGAGATGTCCCTGCCGTTTGAGGCGGGGACCTGTTGGACCTACAGAATCAGCGGGGTGCTGTGCCTGCCCTTTGCACTGGCGCTTATTCTCGCACCGCTGTGGGCTCCGGTGGCGGATGCCCGTTACAGCCCGCGGGTTGAACCGTTCTCCCTTTGGGAGATGACGGTGTTTGTTCTGGTGCTGGCTCTCTGCGCTGGACTGGGCCTGCTCTTGCTGCTTTCGGCAATGACATGGTTGATTCAACGCGTGAAGGCGGATGAAATAGGTCTTCATGTTCGGTTTGTCTCGTGGCGGCATTACCCGTGGGACCGGGTGCGCTGCCAGAACCTGATACCGTTGATCACGAATGAGCAAGTGGTCTACACATTCGTGCCCGGAGATTATGGGGAGGGGGCGGACGCCAAAACCCCGGGTTGGCGCGCGCATTTCTGGGGTTATTGCTCGCCCTATGCCTTTTCTTTCAACGCATTCGGTGATGAAGCGGGCGGGACGATCAGGGAGTGCATCCACGCCCATTTGCCGAAGCGCATCTCCGTGCCCCTTCCGGAGCAATTCTGCTTTAGGACCCGCCATTGGCCTTTGGGCCTGCTCGTACGCCTTGACGCAAGCGGGCTGACGGTGCGTTCCGGCATGACGGAGCGGCACCTGCCATGGTCGTCTGCGGTCGGAGGAATCACATGGCGCCTGAGCCCGTCACATTCTTATTGGCAGGGATTGGGGATTCGTTTTGCAGACGACACGGTGTTTGAGTTTGAACGGCTCTATCCGTTGTTTTGGACCGGACGCGTACCGGACAAGGCGGTGATGACGGAGTTTTTTCACAGATACACGAAACTTGGACATTCCGAAGGAGAGGAATGACGGTATTCCTTTGCCTTTGACGGGTCAAATATGAGACTCAATCAGGATGACTCGCGGCACCGGAGGAAGACGTTCCCGCCACACTCACAGCGTGGCCCCTCCTTTCGGAGGAAGACTTTTGGAGCCGCGCCCGTTTTGGCGTGTTCCTTTTGCGGTCCCTATCCGCGGTGTAAGAACCCCCGCGGCAGCGCCGCGGTGATGAGGTATCCGGCACCGGCCACGAGAATGATCGTGGGGCCGACGGGGAGGTCGGGACGGTAGCTGATGGTCAGCCCTGCGAGGCAGGAGACGGCGCAGAGGAGGCATGCAATCACCATCATTTGCGCCAGGGACTTTGCGAAACGGCCAGCCATGGCGGCGGGCAGCGTGAGCAGCGCGATGACGAGCACGACGCCGACGACCATGGACAGGGCGACGACGGTCAGCGCGGTGAGCGTGAGGAGCAGGATGTAGTAGGCGTCGACGCGGAGGTTGCGCAGGCGCGCGAATTCCTCGTCGAAGCATACGGCCTGGAACTGGGGAAAGAACCACCAGACGATCAGGATAACCACTGCATCGAGCCCTGCGAGCAGCCACAGGCTCTGGTTCGTCACGAGCAGGATGTTCCCGAAGAGGTAACCCATGAGGTCCTGGCTGTAGCCGGGGGTGGCGTAGAGGAACAGGATGCCCGCGGCCATGCCGACGGACCACACGGCGCTGATTGCCGTGTCCTCGCGCTCACGGCGGCGCAGCGATACCCAGCCGATGACGGTGGCCGAGAGCAGCGCGGCGAAGAGTGCGCCATATTCCGGCTTGAGCCAGGTCCAGCCCCAGGCGACCCTGAAGTAGCACGTCGCGCCAAGGCCGCCGAGCACGCAGTGCGACACGCCCGCGGCGATGTAGCTGATGCGGCGCACGACGACGTAGGTTCCGACAGTGCCGCAGCAAAGGCTGACAAGCAGCGCGGCGAACAGTGCGTTCCGCGCGAGCGGGTGGGACAGCGCGGCCTGCCAGAAATCAAGCATCGACCGACCCTCCCGAAGCGTTGCCCGGCGCAAGGGCAAAGCCGGTGATGTGCCGCATCAGAATCTCGTCGAGCTTGTCCGTGGCGGGATGGGCATGCACGTGGCGGTTCACACAGTAAATCGAGTCGAGAAAGCGCGAGGCCACCGTCGCTGTGTGTGTCACCAGCAAAATGGTCATGTTGCCGCGCAGCCCTTCGAGCACGCGGACGATGGCCTCCTCCGCCGTGGCGTCCACGTTCGAGGTGGGCTCGTCGAGCAGCAGGATTTCCGGGTCGGTCACGAGGCCGCGCGCGATAAGCACGCGCTGGCGCTGGCCGCCGGAAAGGCTGTTGAACCAGCGGGGGCCGAAGCCGTCGAGTCCCACCGAATGCAGCGCGTCGGTGGCACGCTCCCGCGCGCGCTGGCGCGACGCGCGGGAGCCGCCGAGACAGCCCATGCGCACGACGTCCTCCACGCGCACCGGGAAGAGCGGGTCGCACGCAAAATGCTGCGGCACATAGCCGATGTGTTCGCGCGCGCGCACGGGGTCTGTGTCCAGCACGCGGACCGTGCCTTTGGCCGGGCGAATCAGCCCGAGCACGAGCCGGAAGAGCGTCGTCTTGCCGCCGCCGTTGGGTCCGACAATGGTGACAAACGCGCCTCGCTCGATGCGCATGTCCACCGACTCCAGCACGGGAAAGCGCGTGTCATAGCCAAATCCAACGTTCGAAAGTTCTATTGCCGGAGTGCTCATGACCGCCACCCTGTCGATATTCGTCCCGTCCGTCCCATAGGTCCCATTACTCCCATAATTCCCATCCCCCCATCATCCACGGGGCGCTCATTCCAGGTGCTCCGCCAGCGCATGGGCGATGCGCACGAGGTTTTCCGGATAGTCCGCGGCAAGGTCATCCAGCGTGACCAGCGGCAGCCCGGCCGATTCGGCGAGCGCTTTGGCCTCGGCGGTGGAGTACTGCGGCTGGATAAACACCGCGCGGGCGCCGCCGTTCTTGATCTGTTCGGCCAGTTCGCCGAGCCGCCGCGCGCCCGGCGCCTTGCCCTCATATTCCACGGCCGTCTGCTTGAGCCCGTAGCGGTCGGCCAGATAGCCAAACGCGGGATGGAACACAAAGAACTCCCGCCCCTTTACGGGGGCAAGGATTTCGCCCGCCTGCGTGTGCAGCGTGTCCAGTTCCGTCACCAGCGTCTTTCGGTTCGCGGCAAAGTTCCGCGCCTTGTCCGGCGCGGCCTTGGCCAGCGCAGTCTCCGCCGTGGCCGCCATGGTCTTCAACAACACGGGGTCGAGCCACACATGCGGGTCGCCCGCCCCGTGGGCGTGCTCCGAACCGCCTTCATCGTGATGGGATTCTTCCGTCCGCAACGTGAGGTCCCGGCGCAAATCCACCACCGCGAGATCGGGGAACATGGACTTCAGCTTTTCCACCAGCGGCGCTTCGAAGGGAAGCCCGGCAAAACCGTACAGCTTTGCGCGGCCCAAATCCTCCATCTGCCGCGGCAGCACCTGCCAGGTCTCCGCCGACTGGCCCGGCGGCACCAGCACCGACACGCGCACGTCGGCCCCGCCCACGCGGCCCATCATCCAGCCCACCGGCGCAATCGGCACCACCACTTCGGTGACACCGGCCGCGGCCGGCGACGACGGCGGCGCGCCGCAGCCGCCGCACAGGGCGAGGCACAGCGCTGCGCAAGACGCGCAGCAGAACAGATATTTGCCGGTCCGATAAGTCACTGATTGCCGTTCCTCTATTGTGCAGCGCCTTAATGATAATGGGTTATCATTAAGAAAGCAAGGGCGGACTGCGTTGTTCAGCGATTCCGCCGCAGTTACTTGTCTTGTCCTGAATGGCTGTATTTTCGTGCTTGGTGGGCCGGATTGCGGGTCTGCGTGGTTCAAGGCGGTGTGCCGTCTGCATGGGTTTGCCCCGTGTCCATGCAGCAGCCAGTAACCTCCAGGCTGATAGTTACTATTATATCAGAATGCGATCCAAAGCCAAACAGTTCCCCGAATGCGGATTTGCCCGAAAATGAACACTCCCGTGATCTGGATATCTCACCACCCGCTGTAGTGCGCCCACAACTCTTTGCAGGGCAGATTTTTGCCAAGATCAGCGTAGGACGAACTGTTGTTGCACGCCAAACGTGGCGGC
>CAZOMH010000266.1:0-6090 GCA_964580415.1 uncultured Nitrospirales bacterium | reverse complement strand
GACCTTCCCGGCAAGCTTCAACTTGGGCACCAGGGTTCCCGCAACCCCCGGTTATGTGGAATACGCGCTCAACGCGATTGCTGTCACCAACGCCTCCTATGGCATTTATACCGCTCCGGGCGGGGTTCCCACGTATATTTACTACAGCGTGAAGAACGCCGTGGCCGACCAAATCCAAGTCGCCCTCAGTGCGGTCGCAGGTTCGGCTGATGCCGACGCAAACGCGCTGCCGGACGGTGACCTTAACAGCGTCCTCGAAGGCGACGTGTGGGTTGCCAATGCCAATCTTGCATCGAGCGGCACTCCCGAAGTGCGCACAGTCAACGTGCAGGCGCTTACCACGGTGCCGCGCAAGAGCGACAAGGCCGCGGACGGGACGGTTACCATCACCGTGCGTCCCGACGTGACTGTTGAAGTTCCGAGCACTGCGGATTTGAGGGTTGCGGGCGTTATCACCGCCGCCGAAAACGCATACGCCATCGTTACCGTCACGGACAGCCTTGCGGGCGCGGTTGACGGTGCTGCCGCCGACCGCCAGAAATGGGCGGACGACGTGCTTGCCGGCGCTCCGGGCGAAGTCATCCCCGGCGCCCCGGTCGTGCAGATTGCCTTCCTCGCCTACTCGGGCGGCACCTACACCCAGATTGCGGACTTGGGCGGCCTGACCGCAAAGGTCACCATCACGGGTATCGCCGATCTTGCCGCAAACAGCAGCAAGGGCGTCTCCGTGTGGGGCGTTCACACGGCCACGGACGGCAATACTATCAGCATCGTTGATCCGGCCAACCCCACTTCCGCACTTCATGTCGGCGACGGTGCGCCCACGGTCGATTACGCGGCCGGCACCATTAGTGCGGTTCTCTCCACCTTCTCCGCGTTTGTTCCCCTCTATTCGGAACTGCGCATTACCGACATCGATCCCAAGCTGATCCCGGCCGACATCTCCGTTCCGATGACGTTGACCGGCATATTCCCGACCGCCATGGGTGCCAGCGTATACCAGGGCCTGACGGTTGACGAAGCAACGGCCACCTACCGTGTTCTTATCGGCGGTGCCGCGGCCTCCTTCCGCAGCGTGGACCGGGTCTACACGCTTCCCGACACCACCACTGACACGGCGCATGAGGCGGTCACGCTCCTGCAGACGAACCCCCTGGTTCCCAACAAGATGTACGTGGATTCCCCGATCATCACGCTGCCGGGCAAGTCGGTCTACGTGCATGTCACGGTTCAGAGCCTCCTGAATCCGGGCAACAGCTTCACCTTGTCGGCGACGCTTCAAGTCTCCGCCACCGGCGAAGTCGTTGTGACGACCAGCGGCACGGGCGCGGGCTCGGTGACACTCACCCCGCCCCACGGCTCAATCACGCTGTCCGACAGTACGGTTATCCCCTTCCCGGCGAACCGTTACCTTCTGGGTGACGCGGTGTCGGCGACGGTTTCGTCTGCCGCGAATTCGGACTTTGTCGCATGGACGCTGAATGGTTCGGTCGCAGGCAATGTGCCGGTGCTGAACTTCAACGTAAATGCCGCTTCCACGGCACTGGATGCCCAGTTCGACCTGAAGGCGACCAAGTTCCCGCTGACCATTGTGACACCGACCGGCGGAAGCATCAGCGTGATTCCGGCGCAGCCGGACGGCGGTTATAATGCGGGTGCGGTGATCCAGCTTACTGCCGCGCCTGATTCGGGCTTTGCGTTCAACCAGTGGAACGGCCCGGATGCGGGTGACCTCCAGCCCGGTGCCGCAGTCCCCGTTGTCACCATCGTCATGAACGCCGCCAAGACCATTGGCGCCGAGTTCCTGCCGCTTGCGGATACAGCGCATCTGAATCTGACTGCCGGTGCGGGCGGTACGGTTGCCGCAGCGCCGGCCGGCATCGGCGGCGGTTCGCTGTACAATCTTGGCACGGCGGTGACCATCACGGCCACGGCTAACGCCAACAACCTGTTCGACCACTGGACGGGTGCGAGCGCCGCCGCACTGGCCGACGCGACCAACCCCGTGCAGAATATAGTCATGGATGCCGACAAGGAGTTCGTCGCGAACTTCCGCCAGGTGCTTAACATCACCGGAATCACGCCGAACTACGCGTGGATATTCGGTGGCGTTGTCGCGCAGGTCACCGGCACCGGACTCAATGCATCCACACAGTTCACCCTTGGTGGAAAGGTCGTGTGGGGCTTCAACGCCGCTGCCGACGGTTCCTCCATTGACATCGTCATCCCGGCCACCGACGACCGTTCGGACAATGCGCTGGTTATCACCACGCTGACCGCCTCCAGGGACACCGTGGTTACACCGGCCATTCCGTTCACCTACAAGCGTTACTTCGAGAACCCGACCACCGGCATGAACACCACGGCGTTCATTCTGGATAATCCGGCTGTCGAGAATACGATCAAGCTTGACACGGGCGGCGGCGACATCACGTCCGGCAACCTCATCATTCCGGGCCTGAGCACCAGCGCCAGCCAGGTGTACGGTATCGTCCTCGACCAGAAACTGGTCGTGGGCGAAGTGAAGTCCACCACGGCGCCGGTGCCGGCGGGTGAACTCTCCGCCAGCCTGATCGACGATGCGAATGCGGGTTCGGGCGTCGAGAACGCCTACGACTTCAGCATCTTCCTGTACAAGAACGCGCCCGACAAGCAGACGACGCCTCCGGCACAGACAGGCATTTATGTGGATGCCAGCGCCGACCTGGGCGCCACACTGGGCCAGGGCGTGGATGCCAACGGCGTTCCGAATGCCGGCACATCCATGAAGGTTACCCTGCCGCTGGACGGCACCGGCCTGACCTACGCCACAGTCCGCAATGGCCTGGCCCTCTGGGGCATTGAGGCACAGTACGACTACGCCAGCAACACCGAATCCATCACGGACCCGAAGGTTGAAGCGTACCAGTCCGAACTGCTTGAAAATGAAGTTGACCCGAACATGACGGCCACGACGCCGGATGCGGATCAGCCCGACCAGATGCTCAAGGCCCGCCTGTACAGCCTGAACGGCTTCAGCCTGCGCAAGGAATGGACCCTCCCGACTGATGTCGCGGCGGCCGTCCGCTTGGCGAAGGTTGACGGCAAGACCGTCAGCGGCACGGGTTCCGGCCCGGTGTGCGGCGGCACGGTCCTCTCCCTTGTCAGCCCGCTGGGTGGCTTGGGTTACGTTGACCGCATCGTCCTGCGCGAGCCCGCGAAGGTCGGTGGCACGCTCGGCGGTGTCGCCTCGGAGACACTGTTCGTGTCGAAGGCGGGTGCTGATGAGTACAACTTCGAGTTCAAGACCCCGAAGAGTGGCAAGGCCGGTATCGTCGATATCGTCATCTACCTGAAGTCCAGCCCCGACACGCCTGCGGCGGTCCTGAGCAAGGCCTTCGAGTACAAGGCATCGTCGGACAACCTGACCCCGCTGCTTCTGCTGCTCCTTGGCCTCATGCTTGCCCTGATCGGCATTGCGGCCGGTCACGACAGCGGTCATGGCGGTGGCGGCCCGTGCTTCATCGCGACGGCTGCCTATGGCACCCCGCTTGTGGCCGAGATTGACACACTGCGCTCCGTGCGTGATACCTATCTGCTTGACAACGCGGTTGGTACGGCCTTTGTCGATACCTACTACCACGTCAGCCCGGCGATTGCCGATGCGGTCGCGCAGAGTCCCGTACTGGCCGCCGTGGTCAGGCTCGTCTTGGTTCCGGTCATCTTCTTGGGCAAGCTTGCCCTGCTGATGCCGGCCCCGATGATGCTGCTCGCAATGGCCTTTGGCGCGGTGGTTATGCTGCGTCGCAGGGCACGCGGTCGCGCCTGAGCGCGGCGCGCGTCGTATAACGCTTGACTGATTCGGGCGGGAGGCCAAGGCCTCCCGCCCGTTGTCTTTGTGCTGCGCCCGCAAAGTGCGAAGAGGCGGCAATCACCCCGCCGCGGAGACCAGGAAAATGGCTCTGGGCAGCGTGCCGGTAGTTCTGATCACGGGATTTCTGGGAAGCGGAAAGACCACGCTGCTCAAAAAGATTGCCCAAGACCGCGCGGACCGGCGCATTCTGTGGATTGTCAATGAATTCGGCGCCTTGGACATTGACGGCGAAGTGCTCCGGGCGGCGGAAATGGAAATTCTTTCGGTGCCTGGGGGCAGCATCTTCTGCAACTGCCTGGCCGCCACCTTCCAACGCATCATGGGCAAGGCTGCCGGCTTGGCCGCGTCCGGTCAGTTGGACGGCGTCGTCATCGAAGCGAGCGGAATAGCCTGTCCGTCTGCCATCGACAGAATGCTGTCTGATTTCTCCCTTGATTCAGCGCTGGCGGTTGCTTCGGTGGTCTGTGTGGTGGACGCGGGGCGGTTTTCTCTGATTCGTCAGGCCCTCGCATGTGTCGATGCGCAAATTGGGTGCGGCGGTCTCATGTTGCTGAACAAAGCGGACATGGTGGACGGACCGGCACTGGCCCGTGTCGAATCGGAAATCCGGACGCTGACGCAGGCACCCATTCTGCGATGCGCGCATTGTGCGGTGGATTTCGACCCCTTTCAATGGTGGCCGCGAAGACTTTTACAGAGGGACATTTCGGGCGGTTCGGACGGAACTTTTGCAAAATTCTTTGCGGAGACCGATGAGGTCTTGGATTTGGACCGGCTTTCCGCCGAACTTTCCGCCATCGCCCCATCTTTGTATCGTTGCAAAGGCGTGCTGCGCGTATCGAACGGGACAACAGAATGGGTTTTGCTCGACTGGACTCCAAGTGAATACAGCGTGAAACCCTTTTCCGGACTACGGCCCCGGAATGGTGGTGTGGTATTGATTGCAAAACGCGGAATGGAGGGGCCTGCGCAGAATCTCGTGCATTCCATCGAACGGCGCGGAATGCGGACTGGGTGATGGAACCATCCTATGGTATTGGCCCGACCGCACCGTTGTTTCGTACCGCCCCAGAGGGGGAATACTCAAGTCCTGTCCCACAGTCCAATTAGATACCAAATGGTAGGTTTGTATGCACAACCTACTTGCGCGTATGGTGCCGCGGTGTCATGTAAGTGGCGCAAACGGCAAATAGGTCGGCAAGCCGCGCCAACTTCCTGAAGGCGTGGAATAATCGTAAAACCTCCAGTATCAATTGCATACAGCTTGCGGGGCCCTTGTTCATCAAAAGGATGATACGGTATCAAAGTGCCGCATAGGTCCTGTTTCGGGCATTCTGGCACGACTCTTGCGTAGCAAACGTGTTATTTCGCGTTCCGAAACAACAAGAGTGCCGGGCATATGCGGCTGGCAGGTCTCGAGGCACTGGTCGGCTGGTCTTTCACGGGGCTATCGTCTATTATGCTTGAGCGTGTGCATGGATGCGCGCGCGGCATGGAATGGCAGTGGCCCGCGAAAGTCTGCGGCACTGCCGGGTACCCCTATTTGTGGAGAAATTGGCATGAAAAAGGTTGAGGCGATTATCAAACCGTTCAAGCTTGAAGAAGTGAAGGAGGCGCTTGCCAAGGTTGGCGTGCAGGGTCTCACGGTAACCGAGGTCAAGGGCTTCGGCCGTCAAAAGGGCCACAAGGAGCTCTACCGCGGCGCGGAATATGTGGTCGAGTTTCTGCCCAAAGTGAAACTTGAGATTGTTGTCAGCGACGAGAGTCTTGAGTCCGTGGTCAAGGCCATCGTGCAGTCCGCATCGACCGGGCGCATCGGCGACGGAAAGATATTTGTTATCCCTGTGGAGGAGGCTATTCGCATCCGCACCAGCGAGACTGGCGACGCGGTGCTGTGTTAGCGGAAGAGAAAGTGAACGACACGTCCGCGTGGCGGACGGTGAAACCATAGAAACACTACGAAGGGAACCATCCATGCACAAGGAATACGGAGCAAAAGACGTACTGGAGCTGATCAAGCAAAAAGGCATCAAGTTCATTGACCTGCGGTTCATGGACTTCCCGGGCCTGCAGCAGCACTTCACCTTCCCCGCCGCCCAAATCAAGGCGGAAGTCTTCGAGGAAGGGCTGGGCTTTGACGGGTCCAGTATACGCGGCTGGCAGGCCATCAACGAAAGCGACATGCTTGTAATGCCCGACCCCCGGACAGCCACGCTTGACCCCTTCTCCGAACTGCC
>CAZOMH010000265.1:0-6093 GCA_964580415.1 uncultured Nitrospirales bacterium | reverse complement strand
ATGAATGCGGTCTACGGCCTGCTAATAACGACGACGTCCGTGGCGCTCGCCTGGGCTTGCTCAAACAATGCGCTGACCGCACACCAGCACGGCGTCCAGCGCAATGGCATTCCCGCGCTGCTGGAATGGTTTGCGCGCGGTGACGGGCGCACCCGGGCCTTTGCATCACCCAACCGCGCGCTGTTCTGGCTGGGTTGGAAACGCATTGGAAGCATTTTCCCATTCTGGGCATTGGCCCTGACCCTGTTCGGAGTCCTATTCACGGCCGTGTACCTCGCGGCATCTGACCGGCGCAACCCATTCTCCGACAACAGTGGATTTGCCGGACTGATTTCTTTCGGCGTACCGCTGATGGTACTTTCCGCAGCGCTGGCGTCCCATGTTGCCCTGACGATGCGCGTGCGGGAGGATTTCTTTGGTGCGGGACGCGGGTTCTTTCTGACGCTTCCGTCACGAAGCAGCACGCTCGCGCGCGGCCCTGTCCTGGCGGCAACCCTTTCCGTGGCGCTGGTGCTTGCGGCGTTGACGGTCACGCAGGTCACATTGGCTGCATCGGGCGTCCAATCGGAGCTTAACCGTCACCTACTTCCGACGGCTTTTCTCTATGTATTGGCTGTGTGGCTTATGTTCTGGTTTGGCTCTCCCTTTATTCCCGCTTACTTTCTCTTTCTGGCGATTCTTTCGGTACTATCATTTTTCAGGAACGGACAATACCCGTTTCTCGGCACCGAGATCATGGCGACAGCGTCGTTCCTCGCGACGGCATTCTTCTTCTACAAAGGAGTGTTCCGTCGGCGGATGGCCGCCCCGGACCTGCTCCTTTTCACGGCATCTCTGCTCTTTCCCGCGTTCGCCGTCATGGCAAATGCCCTTGGCTTCAAGTACACAACACCCTATCTCATGATTCTGCAATCTGGAATATTCCTGACTTTCGCCCTGCCCTTTGCGGCTGCGCCGGTGGTCATGCACTGGATTCGGCACAGGTAAGACATGGAACGAAAAAACGCCCCCCCCCCCATCTCCGTCATCCCCGCGCAGGCGGGGATCCATGCGCGTGTACAGGCGCCTGGTGCGAAGTCATGGATTCCCGCCTTCGCGGGAATGACGGAGCAGGTGCGTGTGCTTCATTGGAATGGGAGGACTGAACCATGAAACCGTCCAGCCGGGCAATGCTGTGGTATTTTTGGCGGCTGTCGCGGGGAAACCTGATGCTGCTCGTCTCGCTGAGCATTGCCACGTCACTCGCCATACGGGCCGGGGAAACGGGCATGCCGCAGTCCTATTATGCCCATACCAATCTCACTGTCCAGGCGTTCCTCATCGCCATTTTCGGCGGATGTCTTTTCTTTTGGGGCAGGGACAGTTCCTTTCTTCCCCATCCGTGCCTCCTGACGCTGCCGCTGGCGACCCGGCGTTACCTTGCCCTCTTCTACGGCTATGCAATCACCGTTACCGGCGCGGTCGCCTGCGGGATCTCCGCCCTGCATCTATGGCTCTTCGGCAACCATATGCAGCGCGTCGGCGAGGACCTCGTCGTTGAATTGTGGTACCTGCCGGTAATGGGCATCGCGCTGGCCTGTCTGATGCAAAGCATGTTTCACCTGGCAGGCATCAAGAATGAATTCCGTGTGGTGCCCATGGCCCTTGCCATGGAGCTTCTGGCGCTTTTTTGCGTTGCGCCGTTGCTGAACTTGAACAGCATGAACGGTGGGCGTATCGCCAAGACCGCGGTGCTGGCATTGCTGTTCGCCTGGGGAGCCTCGCTGAACTCCCTCGCCGAACACCGCAACGGCCGCCAACGGGGCGGCATTGCCGCACTGCTGGAATGGCTTGACCTCGGCCGGGGCCGCACGCGCGTGTTTCGCTCCACCGGCACGGCGCTGTTCTGGATGAACTGGCGCCGGTACGGCCGTGTGTTCCCGTTTTGGGCGCTGTTCCTGACCCTCATTGGGATCGCCGTGATTGAAGTCTGCCTGATGTTCTATCGGGGAACACCCTTCTCAAGCAAAAGCGAGGAACTCGTGACAGTCATCTACTGGACCACGCTGACCATGGTCTGCGGCGCGGCGTTCCTGTGCCACATCCTGCTGCTGATGCGCAGCCATGAAGACCTGATTGGGGCGGGGCGCGGATACTTCCTTTCCCTGCCCGTGCGCAGCGCCGCACTGGCCCGGGGACGTCTGCTGGCCATGCTCCTGTCGGTGCTGCTGGTCATGGCTGCGGGCACGGCCTTCATTGCACTTTTGCTGAGAACACCGCCACACGGTCAGGGCATTGTAAGCTGGGATTTCTTCACCTCCGCCTCCCTGTTCGTTGTTGCCATGTGGATGCTGCTCTGGTTCGGACTGTTTATTGCCGTCGGCTATGCGGCCCTGGTTCCGATATTCTTGGGCATCGCCATTCTGGGTGTTTCGACCAACGCACTGTATTACACCATCGTGCTGGCCGTTGTGACCGCCTTGGCGACGGGGCTGTTCCTGACAAGAGGAATCCGAAAAGGACTGATGAATCGCAGCGATCTGCTTCTGTTCTCGTTGGCATGCCTTTTCAGCATGTTCATGGCGGTGGGAATGAGCAGGTTTGCCCTGTCGGACCCGCGCCGCTGGTTTTACGCGCTGTACCTCTCTTGCCTGTTCCTGCCTCTTGCGCTGCCCTTTGTCGCCGCGCCGGTGGTCATGCACTGGATTCGGCACCGGTAGTGACCGGGAACATCTGAAAAGGGATCGGATGACACATGAGACCTTGTGCGTTAATAGCGGATTGGAACACGCTGGAATGCGTCGGACGACGTGGCGCGGCCCTTTTGGCGGGCATGTGCCAAGCAACGCCACGGGCCGTGGCCCCCTTTTGGAGTGCGGCGGGAGCGACGCCGCTTTGGCTGATGCCGCGCGTTTGCCCAGCCAAAGCGGTGTCGGCGCTTCGCTCTGCCACCGCACTCCAAAACAGCGCACGGGCCAAGAACAATATGATCGACACGACGCCCAGATTGTGGGCGGGGAGGGCTGATTCATGAAACCGTCCAACCGGGCTATGCTTTGGTGCTTGTGGCGGATGTCGCGGAGAAACATTCTTCTCTTTTCCGCGCTGTGCGCGGCCGCGGCCCTTTCGATCCGGATGGTGCAGCAGGAGGAATCCGTCGCATCTTATGCGTACATGAATCTCATTGGTCAGGTCTTCCTGACGACTATCCTCGGGGGATGCCTGTTCATGTGGGGTCCCGACACCTCTTTTGTCCCGGCCCCCTGGCTGCTGACGCTGCCGCTGGCGACACGGCGTTATCTGGTCCTTTTCTATGCCTATGTAATCGTGGTTGTCGGCACAATTGCATGCGCGCTGACAGCGCTCCATATGCATCTCTTTGGAAATATCATTCGGGAAGACGCGCCGCGCGTTGTGCTTGAGTTCTGGCAAATGCCGCTGCTGTGCGTTGCGCTGGCGTGCCTTGTTCAGAGCATGTTCCACCTTTCGGGGATCAAGAATGAGTTCAGGGTGATCCCGATGGCCATTGCCGCAGAGGTTCTGGCCTTTGTATGCGTGCTGTCCGTCTTGGATCCGGGCAACATGAACGGCCACCGCATCGAACAAATGGCCGTGGCCGCGGTTGTTTTCGCCTGGGCATCCTCCTACAGCGCATTGAGCGCCCACCGGAACGGAAAACAGCGCGGTGGTATAACCGCGCTGCTGGAATGGTTCGACCTGGGCCAGGGCCGCACAAGCACCTTCGCATCGCCGGACCGGGCTTTGTTCTGGCTGGGTTGGCGCCGCTACGGCAGAATGTTCCCGCTGTGGACGCTGGGGTTGGGGCTGATGTGCCTGGCACTGATCAGTGGCGCGGCGCTGCTCTGGCGTGAGCCATTTATAAACTCCCCGGACTTCCAAGGCATCATGCTTGTCTATGCCGGCACGCTGCCCGCCGTGGCGTGCGCGACGGTCCTCAGCCATCTCTTTATCCTGATCCGAACGCGGGAAGACCTCTTTGGCGCGGGCCGTGGCTATTTTCTGGCATTGCCCGTCCGCAGCGCGGCGTTGGCCCGGGGTCGCTTGTTGGCAATTACCCTGTCGGTGTCGTTGGTGCTTGCCGTGGAACTGGCCCTCTTCTTCTCCGTGATCTATTTCAGCCACACGCCGCCCCTGGATCCCGATGTTGCCGTCACCATACTACTGGCCACCGTTGCGGTATGGCTGGTGCTCTGGTTCGGACTGATCCTCGCCGGGGGCTATGTGATTTCCCTTCTGGTATTGGCATGCATAGGGCTGATGTTGGACCCTACAGGGGGACAACATATGGTGGATTATTTCCTGTCTGGGCTGGCGTTCCTGAGCATCGCGACGGCGGCTCTCTTCCTTTTCAGGGGAATCAAACGGGGACTCTTGAACCGTCTGGACTGGGACCTCTTTGCGGCGGCCTGTCTTCCCATCGCGGCCGTCCCGGTATTTCTCCTGTGGACTATACCCGTGTGGCCGGACCCCACCATTTGGTACAACCTGGTGCGTTACCTTGTCATTTCGGTACTGGCCCTCGGCGCGCTCCTGCCCGTTGCCCTGCCCTTTGTCGCGGTGCCGGTACTGACGGACTGGATTCGGCACCGGTAATATCGCCGCCATCACGACATCCTCCGACAGCGTTTGCGGACGGTCATGTCTTGAAAGAGGCGGCACGGGGGTGCCGGTCAATCCCCGGCCTGTCTTTCGCGATGGACACTTTTTCTGCCACCCCAGTTTGCATACGGGTGCGTGGTCCCCCGGCGGGCACGGTTGGCGGCCGGCCTCTGCGGCCCGTGGAATGGCCTGGCCGTTCAGGGTGCCGCCGAGTTTGTGCCGGGTGTTGCTGCCATGCCTATCCGGTGAGCTGCCGGATCCAGGCAAAGAGCTCATCCAGGTCATAATCCCCTGAATGGGGCCGGTCCCAAGGCAGGGCAAAATCGACCGTACAGCCTGCATTGGAAAGTCTGGCGGCCAAGATAACCGGAATGGCTATCGCGGTGTCGCTGTCCATGGTCCCATGACGGATTCGCCAGAACTTCGCGGTTGAAGTTTCGGCAACTCCGATGTAGTTCATGGGATTCATCATTCTCACAAGCGCGGGGTCGGCCGCGCCGGCAGCTGCGACAGTGCTGTGGGCCTGACCGAAGGCGGTAAAATGGCAGTTTTCGACGGTGTCGGTGCCGAATTCGTTGTTCTCGCCGCTGCTGAGATCGAGGGCATCGAAGGAGGGAACGGCCTTCTTCCTTCCCGCGTGCAGGATGTACCCGTCCCAATCGATATCTGTGACCGTTCCATTCCCGATCTTGACCCAGGTCATATTCGAAAGGTCGGCCCCGTTTTTCAGAGCCCGTTGCGCGGAGGCCATCAGGCAAGATTTCACGAAATCTTTGAAGGTCCCATTGCCGTCTGCGTCAAGGTTCAGGGGAATGCCGTCCGTCGTTTTCAGGCCCAAACCGTTGACATACGCGGGAAACAGGGCCCTGAGTTGGGAAGAGAGGGCTATTTGGCCGGTACTGAGGGGGCCGCTTCCGGAATGGGGAGCACCCCATGGTCCACCGGCGCCTCCAGGCAGGCCTTGCGGAGCGCCATTGGCGGGTGGAGCGCCGGCGGGTCCTCCAGGCGGAGGCATCATGGTATCCTTCGTTTCTTTGAGATCGCCCAGGAGCCACTCGTAGGCAGTGTCGGCATTGTCGAGGTTTGTGATGGGGCAGTAGGCGGACACCGCCCAAATGTCGTCGCGAACGTCGGCAGCCCCCAGCGCTTTTAGAAAAGGCTCGTAGTCCGCACTGTTTCCCGTCGCCCCAAGCAGCGCCGACAGGGCACCCCCCGCGCTTGTCCCGTTGGACACAATCCGTTCCGCGTTTCCCGGCATTGCCTTGTCGTTGAACCTCAGATACCGGACCGCCGCCTTCAGGTCCACGATCACCGCCGGGGCTTTCCCCGTGTACTTTCCGTCAGCCCCCTTCAATGTGCGTCCCCGTGCCCCCGGTGCCGCCACGACAAACCCCCGCGCCAGGGCTTTGGCCATGGTGTTGTTCAGCCGCTCCATTCCCTGTCCCGGTTTTGATGCTGCTCCGGGCATGTACCCCCCAACGGAATTGGGGAAGA
>CAZOMH010000264.1:0-6102 GCA_964580415.1 uncultured Nitrospirales bacterium | reverse complement strand
CCTCCTGGCCGTTGATCACCGGCATGGTAAGGTCAACAAGCGCGGCGGCAACCTTGTCGCGGTGGGTTTCAAAGAGGTCAATGGCCTCGCGGCCGTCGACGGCGATCAGGGTGGTGAATCCCTGGCGTTCCAGAATTTCCTTGGCCACAACACGCACCGCCTCCTCATCGTCGGCGATTAGAAGCAGGCCCGTGCCCCGCCACGCGCTCACGGCAGCCCCGCTTCTTCCCGTCTCGGAGGTTGTTGCCACGATGGGCGGCGGGGGAGTGGCGGTTCCCGCTGCAACGGGGAAATAGAGCCGGAAGACGGTTCCCTCGCCGAGGCGGCTTTCCACATGGATGGCGCCCCGGTGTCCGCGGGCAATGCCGAGAATTGCGGCCAGTCCGAGTCCCCGTCCCGTGAATTTGGTGGTGTAGAAGGGATCGAACACGCGGGTCAACTGTTCGTCGCTCATTCCGCAGCCGTCATCGGCAACTTCGAGGCAGACGTACAGACCAGGTTCGCAGCTTTCCTGGAAATAGAATTTGTCGAGCATGTCGGCGGTGATATCGGCGGCATGCGTGCTTACGCGGATGGTCCCCCCGCGCTCGCCGATGGCCTCGGAGGCGTTGGTGATCAGATTGACGAGAATCTGGTGGAATTGGGCGGTGTCGCCCACAATGGCGGGAAGACTGGGATCGCAGTCAAACTCAAGCCGGACCTGGCGGGGAATGCTTGCCCGGAAAAGGTCCGGCATTTCCGAGATGACCTTGGACAGATTGAGCGGACGCACCACGAATGAGCTGCGTCCCGAATAGGCGAGCATATGGTTGGTCAGCTCCGCGGCGCGCTGCGCGGCTGTTTCAATGCGCTTGAGGTAGGTGTGCAGCGGCGAGTCTTTGGGCAGCCGTCGCAGCGCCAGCCCCGCATTGCCCAGCACGCCGACCAGGAGGTTGTTAAAATCGTGGGCGATGCCGCCGGCGAGCACGCCCAGCCCTTCGAGTTTTTGGGCGTGCAGAATCTGCTGTTCCAGCCGCAAACGTTGTTCTTCGGCATGCCGCCGTTCCGTGATATCGCGTGCGATGCCCTGGATTCCCACGGGCCTGTCACCCACAAAGAGCAGGCGCGTGCTCACCTCAAGCGGCACCTGCCGGCCGCTCTTGGTGATGACTTCAAGCTCGTATTGCGTCGAACCCTCGCCGGCAAGAATCTTCTGCTCGACCATGCGGCGCACTGTTTCCTGCTGTTCCGGAACGACAACCTCGAACACGCGCTTGCGGTAGAGTTCTTCGCGGTGGTAGCCGTAAAGGTTCTCCCCGGCCTTGTTTAGCGAGGTGAAGTACCCCTGCAGGTCGTGGGTGTAGACAATGTCGTTGGCCTCCTCAAATAGCTGGTTATACCGGGCCTCGGCGACCTGCGCCGCCGCCTCGGCAAGTTTGCGGTCCGTGACATCGCGGCAGATGCCCCGGAACCCCTTGGGCATGCCCCGCCGGTTGTGCATCACGGCCACAGACACGTCCAGCACGGCCTCGGACCCGTCGGGCCGGGCGATCACCAGCTCCACAATGGGAGTGACCGCCTCGCCGGCGGCCAGTGAAAGGTGGACGTTGCGCAGTTTCTCTATATAATCAGGGGGGCAGTAGCGTTTGAAGAAATCCACGCCGAGCAGCCGCTCCTCGGCCTCCCCGAGCAGGTTGGCCAGGGCGCGGTTCAGGAAGACCAGGTGTTCGTCCAGGTCAACCTCATAATAGCCTTCCTTCATGGTTTCAACGATGGTTTGATACTTGGCCTGATCGCCCAGAAGCATGGCCTCTTTGTATTTGCGCACGGAAACGTTGCGCACAATAGACTGGCCGTACTCAATGCCGCCAAAACGACCGCCCGGGGGGTCCTGCACGCGCCGGGCATCCTCGAAAACCCAGCGGATTTCACCGGTGGGCAGCAACAGAGGCCATTCTTGGCCCCGCACCATGGCCTGATCCTGGAGTTGGCGGCAGATATCCATATGGGCTTGTTCGCCCGGAAGTTCGAAGAACGGCCTGCCAGAGACCGCGGCAGGGTCGGGAAACTGGTATTCAAGGGAGAAAAGCCGAAAAGCGGGCACGTCAATGAACAATACGGTCCCATCAAGCGTGAACCCGTAAAGACCTATACCGAACGCGGCGTTTGCTTCCCGGCGTTCCTCATCCAGCAATCTTTCGTCATAAAACCCGTCAGTCATACCTCACCCCCGGGTATCCGGTGCCACCCATTGCGCGGATAACCTAAGATATTGTCCCCTATTTTTCTCAAATATGCAAAGGCACTTGTAATTATCCGCTTTTTAGCATATTTAGCCGGGCAAATGTTCCGAAATGGCCCGGATAAAACGCGGATGGTATTCCCCGAAGCGCGGTCCGGCGGTATTTCGGGTCATCACAATGACCAGCCGGTGTTCCGGGTCGATGCGCAATGTTGCCGATGAGGCGGCACCGTGGCCAAACGTCTTGGGCGAAAGTCCCTCTTCCGGCATGCGGACAGTGCCGATGCCCCACTCTACCTTTGTGTCCGGACCGAGCAGATCGGTCAAAGGCCGCGGCATCATCATCTGGACGGTTTCCGGGCGCAGGAACTGTTTGTCGCCGTAGGCGCCGCCGTTAAGCATCATCTGGCCCAGGCGCGCCATGTCCAGGGCCGTGCTACGCGTCATGGCCGACCCGTCCACGGCGTCGGTATGGTCCATGCCCAGCGGGCCGAGCAGATGGTTCAGGAAGAAGGCGGGGAGCGCCTCGCCGGAGACTTCCTCGATAATCTTGCCGCCAATGGCATAGCCCACTCCGTTGTAGGTATGGGCCGCGCGCGGTTTGAGGAAGGGGTAGTACCCGGCAATTATCTGTTCCAAGTCATGCATGTCGTCGCCCCAATGGTCGGAGCGGTAGCCCAGCGCGAGACCGTTTGTATGCACGTACAGGTCCCGCACGGTGAGCATGGTTCCGGGAGCGCCGCGCAGTTCCGGCAGAAACCGGTCCGCCGGATCGTCAAGATTCACCAGGCCCTGGTCCACCAGCATCATCATGAGCGTGCCCGACATGAACTTGCTGATCGACGCCATCCAGCTCTGCGTGTCTTCCGTGAGCGGCTGCCCCTGGCGTGTGCCGTAGGCCTTGTGAAAAAAGAGCACGCCGTCGCGCGCAACGGCCACGGCGAAGGGTTCTCCGCTGGCGGTGGACCATTCGTTCAGCACCGTGTCAATGGCCGCGGCGGCGCCGGGCTTCATGCCCGCGTCGGCTTCACTTCCCCCGTGCAGCACCGGTGCGGGCGGGCCTTCCAGCGGGCGCGGGCAGACAAAAGGTTTTGCAGGCGCCTCTCCGCGAAGCGTCCGCTTCAGGCCGACCCACCATTGACGGTCCGCCGCCCACGGGTCGGTGTTGCGGCGCACCGGTGCGGGCGCATCGCCCGCCTCATCCAACGCGGCAAGAAGCACCGCTAGGTCCTGGGAGGCGGCCAGGCTTTGGAGCAGCTGCATGTCGTGGAAACGGCCAATACTCTGCGCATAGGCCTGCTGCGTTTGTTCCGGCACACCGAATGCCGGATGCATAACCCCTTCCCCGGTGGGGGCGTTGAGCAGCCATCGGAATCCGTCAAAGCGGTCCGGAACCGAAAACAGCGTCCGGTAGCGAACTACGGGGGCGGCGCCGGACGCGGGCACGATGCGAATTGCCGCGCCGTAGCGTCCCCTCGCGGGGGGGCCGGACACGGCCTGATATTCGCGGTTATACATGGTGGTCTCGACGCGGTACGGTCCCAATAGTCTTTCGCCGAGCAGGGGATTGGCAAAATCGCATTGCGGAAACTGGCCGTTCTTTATCACATAAGACGCCGGGCCGATATCGGCCATCAAAATCATGCGGGCCCGGGCCTCCGCGGCCGGCGGCAACAGTGCCTGTGCGGAAGCGGCGCCGGCAGCCCGGCATTCCAAGACCGGTGCCGTGTCGCCGTCGTTGGGCGGCATTGGAAGCGTCAGCATCGCGGTCGCGCGGCCTGCGTGCGCGGCCAGCGCGGTGGTGGCGCGGTTGTCCGCCAGTTCCACGGACACCCCGGAGCCGGCAAGAGCCTCCACCGCCACCACGCGGACAACGGTCTGTGCGAAGTCGTCATAGGTTGCGGCCGCGCGAACGGTCACCGGCGGGGAGGGACGGCGGGCCAGACGCACGGGATAGGCGGACTCGGTGTTTTCGTACGTGGCCGGGCCGGGATGCCAGAGCGCGTCAAAGTGCGCGCCGTCGGCATCAGTGTCGTTTACATGAATCTGCACGGCGGGCCTGGCGCCGGATTCGGGCAGCCCGCCAACGGCCGACCAGGGCAGCCGCATCTCAATACGGTAACCCTGTCCTGTTCCCTCCCACGCGGTTTCCGCGGTAACATCCTTTGGTGCGGGGGCGTTCTTGTACCCGTTGAAATGCACGCGCATGACGCCGTCGGCGTCCGTCTCCGGCGCGGCCACCACCTCGAACAGCTGCTTCGCGCCGCGCTCCGGCGCGAGGTAAACCTCCACAGAGTCGCCGTCCCACAGCGGTTTTCCCGCGGGGCTGGTCTGGATGGAGTTGTCGCGCACCTCGACGAGCACGAGCAGCCCGTGTCCATCCCACGCAAGCCGTGCGATGGGGTCGAAATCTTCCGGCGTGCGCACGCCGCCGGCCCGATCGGTCAGGAGGTCGATACGGAAACCACGCTCACCCCAGTCGGTTCCGTGGCCGTCGATCTCAATATTGTCGAGGCGCGGAATGTCGAACACGGGAACGCGCGGTCCTGCGGCGGCCGCCTGCGGGGGAAGGGCGGCGGCAAAAACGGCGAACACTGCGGCAAGGGAGAACAGGCGGGGCAGGAACATGAATCGGACCTCCTTGTAAGCGGACCGGCGCACTCCGGTCCGTTGCGCCAGTATAACCCACCGCGCCTTGCGCGGCGCGCGCCGAACGATCATACTTCAAGACAGGAAGCCGCGCACGTGCGGCGCAACAGAAGGAGACTGTCGGCATGGCGAATCTTGGGCGCATCGGAGCACAGAGCTACAGCTTTCGCAAGTTCGATTTCGGGGGTGCGCTGGACCAACTGGCGTCGCTGGGTCTGGATATCATGGAATTCTGCGCGGTGCATTTTCCGGCGGACCCGGCGGACCCCGGTTTCGGAAAAGTGCTTGACACGCTGCGCGGGCGCGGCGTGTCGGTTCCGTGTTTCGGGGTGGAAGGATTCACGGCGGACGCCGCGGCGAACCGCCGCAAGTTTGAACTGGCCCGCGCGCTCGGTGCGGAGTGCCTGACCGCCGATCCCGCGCCGGAGGCGTTCGACAACCTCGAAGAACTCGTGGAGGAGTTTGGCATACGCATTGCGATCCACAACCACGGACCAGGCGCGCGCTATGACAAAGCCGCCGACACGCTGCGGGCGGTGGAGAAGCGCCACCCGTTCATTGGCGCATGCGTGGACACGGGCCATTGCGTGCGCTCGGGGGAGCGTCCCGCCGAAGTCATCGGGGCGCTCGGCGTGCGTGTGATCAGCGTGCATCTCAAGGACTGGAAGACCGGCGGCGGCGAGACCGTTCTCGGCGGCGGTGACGCGGAGCTGGCCGCCGTGGCCGCCGCGCTGCGCGCGGTCGATTTCTCGGGGCCGGTTGTCATGGAGTATGAGAACAGTCCGGAGGCGCCCGTGCCCGAAATGCGACAGGGGCTACACTTGTGGAAGCGGCTTATCTAGACCAATGTATGTAGTACTCATCTGTAACACACCCCGCCCGGTGTTCCCCCGGCCCCCGACGGGAGTATTCTCCCGCCCCCGGCGGCGCTGCCGCGGGGCGTTTTTTGGGGAGGCTGCATTGCGCGGGAAAACAAAGTTGACATGGCCCCTGTAAATTTGGCATACTTCACTTCGCTTTGTTGACCGCCTTTTTACGGGTCACGCAGCCGCCGGAAACAGCGGTTGCAACGGCCGGAAGAAAGTTGTTGACATACGGGCTAAGTTGTGTTAAACTTCTTGCCCGTGCCCAGTAGGGCAGGCAACGTCAACTCCCCCGCAACGGCAGCGGCTAGGTTGCGCCGGGGGCGGGGAAAAAGTTGACAACGGTACAGTTTAATCAGTATAATCGAG
>CAZOMH010000263.1:0-6135 GCA_964580415.1 uncultured Nitrospirales bacterium | reverse complement strand
ACGAATACGCTGCTTCCTGCGAAAGGCGCGTCCGTCAACATGAACAACCAATCATCAATGTGCGACTTGTCCTTGTCTGTGCGGCCGGGCACATGGGTAACAGCCCGTTTTTACCCCAACGGGGTTATGGAGCAAAGGGAACAACACGCACGTAACCCGTGGGATGCGCATCCCCGAAGGCATACTGCCGATGTCCGTCATAAGAGGTATATCCGTATAGACCGGTCCCATTACGGCAGCGCAATTACCTTGATGTAGTCGCTGCCCGCCACCGAATAGTTCTGGGCCGCGTCCGTGTACTGCACCCGGACGGTGTGATAACCCAACCCGTCGGGCAGTTTGTACGAACGGGTGGCCTTCTGAGACTCCCATACCGTCCAGTTTGAACCGTTGTCGCTAAAGCGCATGCGCGTCACACCGCTGCCGACATCGTCCCAGTTCAGCGTCAGCGTCACCGTGGAGTTGGTCGTCATGGCATCGCCGTTGTTGATGAGAATGCCCCCGGTCGGTGGTACTGTGTCCAGCAAAATATAGTCGTTGTACACCGCCGAACGGTTCTGCGCCTTGTCGAGATACTGCACCCGCACCGTCTTGTAGCCGTTTCCTGCCGGAAGCACCTGCGGACGCGACGCAACCGGGACTTCCCAGAGTGTCCATGTGGAGCCGTCGGTGCTGAAACGCATCCGCGACACGCCGCTGCCGGCGCCGTCATCCCACGCCAGTGAAAGCGTCGCGTCAACCTTGTTCGTCGCCCGCGCATTGTTGTTGATCACAATGCTCCCCGTGCAGGGCGTTGTGTCATAGAACACCGTGTCCGAAATCGTTTCCGAAGAAACGTTTCCGGCCTTGTCGCTGTATTGGGCGTACACCGTCTTCACACCGTCTCCCGTCGGAAGCGCGAAGGACTTCGCCGTGGCGAACGCCTCCCACGGCGTCCACGACACCCCGTCCGTGCCCAGCCGCATCAGGGAGACGCCCGTTCCGCCGTGGTCGTCACAGGACAGCGTCAGCGAGGCCGTCGCGCTGTTCGTGCTGCTCACCCCCCTGTTGATGGTCAGAGAGCCCCCCGGCGCAGTCTTGTCCACGGTCAGAATGGCGCCGGAAGAGGCGGATACCGGATTGCCCGCAGGGTCGGTCCCCTGAACAGCCACCGTGGCCGGGCCTTCGGGGTCGCCTGCCTGGACCGTGTAGGCAAACGTGTATGACAGACCATTCTTCTCCTGCGGCACGGACGCATGCCCGTTCACGCTGGCGCCCGCCCCTGACGCCAGTTCCTCGCTCGCATCAAACCCGACCGTGACAACAGCGCCCTCTTTCGCGGCGGCGGGCGTTGCCGTGAGATTCGAAAGGACCGGGGCGGTCCTGTCAACGGCAAACACCCCGGTGAACGTGGCGCGCCTTTGATGGACCAAAATATCGTATCCCTCGATCAGAACCGACACCGGACCTTCGCTTTCCGCCGCGCCCACCGTGTAGGTGTACACATAAGAGTTCCCCGAAGAACTTTGCAGCGCAAAAAGCCCGTTGCCATAGGTGACCACAAGAGGAAGGCTGTACAGCGCTTCTGAAGCGTCGAAGGACAATGTGATCACAGTGCCGTCCTTCGCGGTGGTTGGCGTGGCGACAACATTCGTGAACGAAGGCGGAGTGTTGTCAACGGACAAGATATCGCCCAGCGGTTTGGTGACGGATTCGGCGGCAAAGTCTGTGGCCGCCACCTCTATGTCCGCAAAACCGTCGGGATCGTCCGCCGCAACGGTGTACTTGTACTGGTACACAAGTCCTGTCAGCGATGAAAACGCGGCGCTGTGGCCGTTCACCGTAACACCCGGCACCGCATGCACGGCCTCGCTCGCCCGGAAGGAAATCGTGATTTCCGTTCCGGTCTCCGCAAGCGCCGGCGCGGCGGCGGCGTCACTGAAAGAAAGCGGCACATTGTTCACTGCAACCGTATTGGGATACCGGGTGGTTCCGGGATTGCCCGCAATATCCGTCCCCGAAATCTCAACATTCGCCGGACCTTCCGGATCGGACGCGGACACCGTGTAATTGAAGCTGTAGGAAAGGCCGTTGCTTCCCAGAAGCGCCGCGGCATGCCCGTTCACCGTGACAACGGGGCTCGCCGCCAGGGTTTCGCTCGCGTCAAACGTGATCGCCGTGGTCATGCCGGTCTGAAGCACCGCGGGCGATGCGGCAAAGTTCCCGAATGCGGGCGCCCATATGTCCACGGGCGGCGAAGCGTTTGGATACGTGTCGGGAAGCACGCGAAGACCGGAACATGTTTCAATGCCGTGGGATTTCACCGACACATAGAAGCCCGTCCACCCTGTGGAAGGCGCGGGAACGCTGGCCACATACACGCCGTCCCCGTCGGGATCGGTGAGCGTCGAACTCGACCATATGGCCCCCACATTTTCAAGGCGGAAATCACGGTGCGTCTCAACGTGCGCCTGCCACACATTGACCGCCTCCGGCTGCTCGTCCATCACAACCCGGATGGAACCGTCCGGCTGGAACGTCCAGTCGAATTTCGGAAGCGTTGTGCCGGAACCCGGAACAAACGCGCTTATAAATTTCACAATATTGACCAAAAGGTCCGGGTTGCCCTCGCTCAAGCCCAGCGTGTGGTCCGTATTCGGCACGTACAGGATATGATTGTCGCCAAGAAGCTGGTTGAAGTAGAACTTGATCCCGTCCGGCAGAAAGAACTGGTCGCCTGTGCTGTTGACAATCAACTTCGGCATGGTCAGACGATCACGATAGGTGAACGGATCGACAATTTGGCCCATTGACAGGCCCGCGGTCGTCGACAGCCGGTCGAACACGTTAAATTTCGTATAGTCGCGAATGGCGTCCGAATACCCGCCGTACATGTGATTGGTGGTGTCATTCGCGGCATAATTGCTGTATGCGTTCTTGTGGTGCGGAAGCTGGTATTGCATGTTCAAAATATCAATCACTATCGGCACCATCGCCTTGACCCTGCTGTCGACTGCCGCCGTGAGCCACGTCGTCCAGCCCCGTTTCGAGGCCCCCCCGATAAAAAAGTCGCTGACAGTCATGTTGTTGTTTTTTTTCAGGAACTCCTGAATCGCATCCATTCCCCGCACCGCGCCTTTGACCATCGGAAGCAGCAACGGCCATGTCGCGTCTTCATCCGCGGTGCCATAAAGATTGTAATATTTGTCAAAGGTATAGGCGATGATCGAGTCTTCCGTGCGGGAAACGCCGTCGCTGAACGTCAGTGGTTCATTGGGAATGTACTGCAGATACGCAAGACTGCAGCCAAGAAGCCCCGACAGCGCCGCGTACTGGCTGATGTCCGCGGGCGTGGAACTTATGCTTCCCCCGTCAATCATCATAAAGCACGCGCCGGGCGCCGCGTTGTAAGGCACCGCAATAGTAATCCAGTGCGTCCACTTGGAACGGTCCGGGCTGGTTTTGCCCGATTGCCATGTCTGCGAAGTCATTTTCAGCGTATAGGTCACCCCAATTTGCGGCGGAGCCCCGTCAAACCCATACAAGGGCGCCGTCGAATAGAGCGACCAACCGTAGCTCGAATCCGGTGCCGCGACATAATCGTCCAGTGCGGTGTGTACCGCATGGGCCGGTGTAATGGCCACCGCAAGGAACAGAACCACGAAAAGAATTGCGCCGCCCGTCTTGAATGATCGCATAGCTGCACTCCATAGCTGTTGGCAAAGAAGCCCCTAATCACTGTCACCATTGTACCCGTGCCGCCCCTCCAAGGGCAATAACCGCATCCCCCGCCGCACTGCGGGACCGGACGGCAATCGTCCAATTCAGGGCGCGCAAGGACCCACCGAAGTTCCCGCGGCGCACGCACATACACCGCCTCCCAGCCCCCCGCATGCGCCCACCCACACGGTCTTCACTTCACCCTTCCCCGAGGCCGGGGTAAACACAAACCGTTTCAACGCGCCAAACTCGAACGGCAGCCAGTGCTTTCCCGTGGAAAGCAAAAATTGCCGTTTTTCTTCCCCCATGGACAGTGTTACCGTGTCTGGACCGGGCAAATCCACCAGGGCAAAGGCGATCCCCGCCGTCTTTTCCGTCAATGCCTCGGCCACGGGCGTCAGTGTGACCAGTACCGGGTCGCCCCACACCGCCCAATCGTAATCGGGCCGGCCGTCAATCGCGCCTGTGGCAAAGACCAAGTCCGCCGCCTTCCCGGCCCATGGGGACATATCCACCGCATGGGCGCGCCATTCGCTCGCGGCCAAGTCCTCCGAAAACACCCGTTCCCCGTTGACGTCAACAGAAAAGCGAACCCCGTTGGGCGGCATTGCCGACGTCCAAGGCACGCCTTCACGGATGCCCGTGCAAAAGAACAGAAAAGACGGAATCGACGCATCGTGAACCGTCACACCCCGGTAGGTCACAGTGGCCTCCCCCGCCGCCGCAGGGTGCAAAAACACTCCCGAGCGGCCCACCCCGCCGATACGCTCCCTGCGCAACACGAAACTCGCATCGCTGTTCGCCGTCGCGGCGGAGGAATAATCCCGGACAAAGTCACGGGCTATTCCAAGAGTCGCGTACTGTTGTGCCCCGTCCGACACAACCCCGGTGTACGCCAACAGCAGCAGTCCATGCAGCAACATCATGCCCAAGCCTTTCCGCGCGGTCCCGCCGTCAATCAGAAGGACGGCGGTTAAAATACAGCAACCCGGCACCCGCCAGCGCCACGACGATAAAACCGGCAAAGTCCAAAGGAAGTTTCATCAGAAGAAGCGGGGCAATACCGAAATGCGACATGGCGGCCAAAACGACGCCGGCAATGACCAGAAGAAGACCAACATACGTCATCATGTTCCAATACTTTCCCCGTGGCAGCACGGGCCCGACAGTGTCCACCGTTTTACACGCCGCAAACGCGGACACATGACCGCAGTTGCCCGGCAAAAGTATATCCGGATCATTCCGAAGTCGCAACGGACCGAATCAGGCCGTCGCCGACAGTATCTCCGGCGCCGCCTCCCCCGCACCCATCATGCGCCGTATCAGACTCTCCCGGAGTTGTGCGCGTTCCCGCGCATACGCCGGGTCCGACACGAGGTTCCTCCGCTCATGCGGATCGTTGGCCAAGTCATAGAGGAAATCCTCGTGATAGCGCTCCGCGCGACCGTCTTTCGCAACGTCTTCCTTGTCCGTCGCGCGCACGGCGTACTTCCACCGCGATGTGCGGATGGCGCGCCCGGTCTGGCTCTCGCTGATCTGGACAAACACTTCCCCGGGCCAATGCGCCGCATTTCCCTCGACCAGTTCCTGCAGCGGACGGCCCCGCATGGCGGCGGGCACCGGAACACCGCCGGCGGCAAGAAGGGTCGGCGGCAGGTCGATAAGGCTCGCCAGTTCCGTGACGGTCTTGCCGCCGCGAAAGCCCGGTCCGTTCACGATGAGCGGCACGCGGATGCTGTTGTCGTGGCACGACCGCTTGTACTCATCGTTGCGCGTGCGGAAATGGCACGCATGGTCGCAGGTGTACACAACCAGCGTGTTCTCCGCCAGACCAAGCCGCTCCAGTTCCCCGCGCAGCCGTCCGACATTACTGTCGAGACTGTTGCAGCAGCCAAGATAGTCCGGCAGTTCGGCGCGCCAGTCTCCCTGCGTCCCTTCCAGATCGGGCGGCACCGGAAAATCCTTGAAGCGCTCCTTCGACCCTTCCGGTCCCTCAAAATGCCCGTGATCGTTCTGATGATGCGGCTCGATATAGGAAAGAAACAGGAAAAAAGGACGATTCTGGTCCCGCTGCCCCAGGTATCCGATTGCAAAATCGGTCAGCGCGTCCACACGGTACCGCCCCGCGGGAAAGTCCACCTGTTTCATTTCACCGTCAAACATATGGCCGTCGTACCCGTGCGACGTAAACTCCAGCACATCCGACGCCAGCCAAAAATCGTCATAACCGCCGCGCCGCTGCGGCGGCACCCCGGTCGTGGCACAATCAGCCCCTTTTCCCCCCGAGGCAAGGTGCCACTTGCCAATGTAGCCCGTTTCATACCCCGCCGGTTTGAGCAGGCGCGGCAGCGTAACCGCGTCCTGCCGCAGGGCAATGCCGTTATGCCAGCACCCCGTCTCCGTTGCATAGAGTCCCGTCTGCAAACACGCCCGTGC
>CAZOMH010000262.1:3177-6139 GCA_964580415.1 uncultured Nitrospirales bacterium | reverse complement strand
TGGTTCCCGAGCAAACTGGCGGTGTCGCCCGACGGCAAACGGCTCTATGCCGCCTGCGCCAAGGGACTTGGTTCCGGGCCCAATGACGGCCCCAACCACGCCCCGGACGACCCGACCGGCATCGGAGAATTGATGCGCGGCTATGTGGTTCTTATTGACCTGCCGCAAACACAGGAAGCGCTGGACGCGCTCACCGCGAAGACCGTCGCCAACAATGTTGACCTGTATCCGCGCGCAGAGGACACGCGGGCCGACGGGCATCCGGTTCCGCCCGCGCCGGACGCATGGAAGAGCCCGATCAAGCATGTAATCTACGTCACCAAGGAAAACCGCACCTACGACGAGGTCTTCGGGGCATGGCCCGGCGGGCGCGGTGATGCCGCGGTGTGCCGCCTCGGCAAACCCATCGACGTGTCCACCAAGGACAACAGCAAGACGGTCAAGAACGTGGTGCTGATGCCCAACCATCTCGCGCTGGCGAAACGCTTTGCCATCAGCGACAATTTCTACTGCGACTCGGATCATTCGGTGGACGGCCACCGGTGGCTGGTCGGCGTCTATCCGAACGAGTTCATGGAATGCCGCATCGGCGAGAACGCGCAGGGGACGGGCCCCGGCAACCACGCTTTTATCGGGTCTTCCGGCGCGGTCTATCCCGAGGACTACAACGAGGGCGGCGCGATTTGGGAACACTTTGACCGCAATGGCGTCCGCTTCCGCAATTTCGGCCTTGGTTTCGAGTTCAAGCCGCAGGACGAGCAGCAGGGCTACCATGACACCGGCATCCGCCTGAACGTCAATTATCCCATGCCCAAACCGCTTTTCGACAACACCTCGCGGCAGTATGCCACCTTTAACACGAACATCCCGGATCAGTTCCGCATAGCGCAGTTTGAACGCGAGTATAAAGAGCGCTGGCTGTCGGGAAAGGAGCCGCTGCCGGCGGTCATCACGCTGATGCTGCCCAACGATCACGGCTCCAAGGAACGTCCCGAGGCCGGTTATCCCTTCTGGGGGTCCTATATGAGCGACAACGACCTTGCGCTCGGCCGGTTTGTGGAACTCATCAGCCACAGACCCTACTGGAAGGACAGTGTTATCCTCGTTACCGAGGACGACGCGCAGGGGTACCGCGACTCGGTAGACGCGCACCGTTCCATCTGCATGGTGATTGGCCCTTATGCGCGCCGTGACCACGTTTCGCACCGGCACACCAGCATGTCCAGTATCATGAAGACCATGTTCCTGATCCTCGGCATCCCGGCATTGAACCAGTACGACGGGTTCGCCAATGACATGGCCGACATGTTTTCCCAAACACCCGACAATGCCGACCCATACAACGCGCTTCCGGTGAACAGGGAAATATTCGATCCCGCGTTCGCGCTGGGTCCGTTCGGCACAACATTCAACTGGAAGGCCATGGAGCTGCGCGAGCCCGCGGATGATCAGGCATATCTCGAAACAGATCCTTACGGCCAGAACGGTCCGGCGGGCCACACACCGCGGTGAGGTGGGAGAATTCAGAAGCCAGAAGAGAAGAGAAGAGCGGCGGAACAGCAAGGACGGCAGACAGGAATGCCTGCCCCACACTGGCACCTGTCAACTTCAGACTCCCTGATCCCGACGAAGATTCTCGGGCTTTTTGAAACAGGGTTCGGAATCGGGCTTGGAACAGTTCGTCTGAGAAAACGATCCAGTTCCTGTGGCGGCAAGACGAACCCAGTGGCTTCGCAGGTCCCGAACACATTCAACCCACTGCGGGGTTGAGGAATGTTCCCGCGCACACCGGTGGTTCCCTTCGGTCACCACCGGCTATTCACATTGGTCCCTTCGGGACCTCACCCGGCCAGCGTTGCAGCATTATGTCCGACCGGTGCATCCTCCTGCCGCGTTGCACTTGCCCCCCGCACAAGCGCCATTCCCGATTCCGACGGGATCAAGAAGTCTGAACTTATGGTCGGGACGAAGCACGCCGATCAAACCAGTTCCGGATAGTGCTTCTTGATCAGGTCCCGTTCCCCGTCGTTCAGGTCTTTCAGCGCCACCGGCCTGTCTTGGGGGCGGATGCCCTTTTGGTTGAGCCGGTTCATGAGACTCCAGTTGCGTCCCTTGTCCCTGGGTTCTTCGGCCTTCAGGTCGTAGCGGGTGAAGTCGATGGCCGTTTCGGGACCGTCAGCCTTCCAGTCGCGCAGCAGGGCAAGCCGGAAGTCTTTGTTCATGAACCAGCGCAGTTCCAGATTCTCTTCCGAACCGAAAATGCCCGTGCCCCGTTGCGCGAAGCGGTAGTTCAGGTCCGCGTTGTCCCCGTGTGCGGCACGCCATGCCCGGCCGAATTCGCCCTGCGTCACGCAGCGGCTTTCGGGCCAGCGTTTCCGGGTGAGTTCGAACCACCGTGGCAGGCAGTCCAGCAGCGTCTTCTTGTCCCTGCCGCCGTCGAGGTCAAAGAGGGACAACTCCCAGCAGGTGGTGACCGCCGCGAATTTGTTCAGGTCGAACCCCGCATCGAAATGGGCGGCGGTGGTCGCCAGCACCTCGTTCATGCCCGTCTCGGCCCCGAGCCGCATGAATGTCTCAATGGGCCCCGTGCCCATGCGGCTGTTGTACTTCCCGGTGCATCCGGCGCGGCGTGCCGAGACGAAGTCGCAGGTCCACCCGTCGAGATTGACGCAGTCAATGAAATCGTCCGCACCCTGTGCGGGTTTGCAGAAGTGTTCGCGCGACGGATAGTAGGGGTAACAGACGGACCCGTCCCCGTCGCCGTTGTCGACGGCATACTGGCTCCAGATGTTGCCCTGGCAGACGTGGATGCCTTCTTTTTCGGCCAAATGCCGCAGGTTGTCCGCCGCGAGATAACCGGCCACAACGCTCTGCGGCCGGTAACCCCCGCCCACCATGCCCGACACCATTTGCAGCGCGTCGCGCAGGTCGGCGTTGACCTGTTCGCGCGTGTTGTACATGT
>CAZOMH010000262.1:0-3167 GCA_964580415.1 uncultured Nitrospirales bacterium | reverse complement strand
GCCGCCGGGGATGAATGTGATTTCGTCGCCGTACTTTTCATGGCATTCCACGGCAAACTCGCGCAGCGCCCTGTAATTGTCCCGCTTGTCCTGCAGTGCCCGCCAACTGAATGCCCATGTCATGCGGCCGCCCGGCCAGCCCTGTTCGAAGGCGTCGCGGAATTGGCGGGCCGTTTGCGGCGAGTGCAGCTCCGCCTCGTCATTGCCGATGAGTTGGTCGCGCCCGGCTTCAATCTGGTTGACGCGGATGACGGAGTTGAAGGTCAGGAACCGGTTGCCCGCCAGCGTCAGGGGCGCAGGCCCGGTGTCTTCCGCCCGTACCGGGCGTGACACGCCCGCCGCCGCCGCAACGGCAAGGGCGGTCTGCATGAACTGTCTTCGGTTCTGGCGCATGCGCGAAGTCTCCTCGTCGGGGTTTCCCTTGTTTTGCCGGACAGAGAAGAATATACCGCAACGGGCGCGGCCATTCCTGTTTTTGGACGGTACTGCGGGGGAGCGCGGCCGCTTTCCCGCCGTCCGGTTTGTATCCGGGCGGTTTTGCGTATATCCTAAGGTTTTGCGGCAGGCATGGCGGCCTTGCCCGCCATTTCAGGAGGTTTGTTTGTGATGCGAAGCATGTGTCCGGCGCTGCTGGCAGCGCTGCTCATTCCCTTGGCCGGTTTTTCGGAAGACGCCGTGAAGACGGAGTCCGGGGTGGTGTTTGAGGCAGAGCCCCTGCTGTCGAACGGCGTCTTTGAAAGGATCAACGCCAACACGCCGGACAAGCCCGCCGGATGGCGTTCCGACGCCGCGGCGGAGGCGTGGGGCCTCGACCACGCGACGTTTCTGCAGGGTGCGGCGGCGTTGCGTCTGACCGGGGGGGCGCCGGTGAGCGTGACGTCCGACCCGGTGGTTCTGGATGCCGATTTTGCCGGATTGAGTGTTGTGGCGATGGGGCGCGGAACAGGGGGCGCGGCCAAGGTCCGCTGGCTTGGCCATGACGGCGGCATCCTCCGCGAGGACGTGCTGCATGCGCTGAAAGCCCCGGAATCCAACGGATGGACGCGCCATATCCTGGGCGAAACCACCCGTCCGGAAAATGCCGAACAGGTTGTCTGTGTGCTCGAGGCCAACGCTCCCGCTGGCGAGTCATTCTGGTGGGATGCCGTCGAGATTACCGCCAATTACGAGCGCAAGCCCGTCGCGCTGGTCCTGATCAACCAGGCGGGGTATGAATCCTTCGCTCCCAAGCATTTCGTTGTGTCGTCGAACGTGGAGTTGTCCGGGGCCACCTTCACGGTCTGCACGTCCGCGGGACGGGTCGTGTTTAAGAGGGTTCTCGGCGATTCGGTGCGTGTCACCGGGGCTGACGGCGCCGATTGGGGCCGCAATTTTTACCGGGGCGATTTCACCCCGCTGAACGAGGAGGGGAATTACACGATTCAGGTGAAGCTGGGCGAACTGGAGGCGGGATCGCCTCCGTTTTCGCTGCGTTTCGACCAGTTGTGGGAGTGCGCGTTCAACCCTGCCGTGCAGGCGCTCGCCGCGTACCGCAACGAGGGGCCGGGCCCCCTTTGGAACGATCCCGGAAAACCAGCCCTGTCCGACGCGGAAGAGTTATGGATACTTGTCGGCGGATGGTCGGCGCTGCAGTGGAAACTCGATTTGTCGGGCGGGGTGTCGCCGTTGACGGATGAGGTGCGCCGGGCCAGTCCGCGTGCGGCAAAGCGGATCGAAAGCGCCGCTGCCGGGACACTGCCGTATTGGAGCGCCGCGCTGTCGCGTTATGCGCGCCGGGAGGGGACGGACACGGCGGCCTTGGAGGCCGCCAAGCAGGCCGTTGCGGCGCTTAAGACCGCCGGGGGAAAGGCCGAGCCGTTGGCGTTTTCCGCGGCGTGGGACCTGTATTCCGCCACCGGTGACGCCGCCTGGAAGGACCAGGCGACGGCCTGGTTCCCGGGGGTAAATATTGACGCGATTGAACCCCTGCTCGAATATGAAAGCGACGGGGGCCCCCTGCTCAGCCTGGAAGTGGCGAGGGCAATGGAACAGATGGGCGACACCCTGCTTAAGCGGGCGCGGAATCCTTTTGGCGTCTATACAACCGAGGACAAGGGAAAGTTCTGTTACCTGTTGCCGTCTTCGACGGAGCCGGAGGACACCCCCCAGGGCATGGGCAACACGCACCGCGTGCTCATGGCCGCAGAGATCATGGCAAAGGCATACCGCTTTGCGCCCAAACCGGAATATCTCGAATTCATTTATGACCAGTTGAACTGGGTCTTTGGCTGCAATCCCGCGGGGGTTTGCCTGATGGAGGGGGTCGGCGCGCAGCATGTGGCGAAAATTGCCGGTCCGGGCGCCGACCGCCGTGACACGCTTTCCGGTGTTATTCTCAACGGGATCGGGCCGGTTGCTCCCGGCGACGACCGTCCCTTGATCGCCCTGAAGGAGAGCGACACCGCCACCGAGGCCACCAACGGGTTCGCGCTGCGCAACAATATGCGGTTTATCGGGGCCATGGCGCAGTTGAAGCGCATCCGCACCGTGCAGCCGCGGGAAAAATGATCCTGGCAGGCCCGGACGGGAGATTCTTTTCCATGTGCTGTGATGCCTCCGCCGCGCGGATTCTTGCACTTGTTGTTTTGCTGGCGGCCTGCGCGCGGGTCGGCGCCCAGGTACCCCCCCAGGCATGGGCCTTCGAGGCAAAGTCCAACCTCTACGCGCCGCCCCTCACGGCGGATGTGCATCCGTCGCCGGGCAGGGAAACAATCGTCGGCGACAGTGAAGCCCGTCGGCTGCGCTGTATTTCCGCCGCGGGCCAACAGCTTTGGGAATGCGACGGCGGCTGGAAGAAGCGCCTCATATCCGCGGCGGCGCTCAGCGCGCCGCTGGCCGACGGCACGCGGCTGCTGGCTGTGGGCAATGCGGACGGTTCCTTGACGGCGATCGACGCCGCCACCGGCATCGTGCGCTGGCAGGTGAAGGCGGGCGCTGTGGAGTGGGGAGGAGGACTCTGGGCGGACATTGACGGCGACGGCGCGCAGGAGTTTGTGCTTGCCATGCTGAAGGACGGCGTGGCCGCCTTCGACGCGCAGGGCGGGGAACGCTGGCGCCATACGGGCGCCACGGGCGGTCCGAAAATCGAGGTCGCATCCGTGCCGGCCGCCTGCGACATTGACGGCGAC
>CAZOMH010000261.1:0-6167 GCA_964580415.1 uncultured Nitrospirales bacterium | reverse complement strand
AGAGGCGGCTCGTGAAATTGCCGCCGGCATCGCGTTTCTGGACCAGCGGGGCGCCGATGTTATGATCGTCGGACGCGGCGGCGGTTCGCTGGAAGACCTGTGGCCGTTCAATGAGGAACCGGTGGTGCGCGCTATTTTCGCCGCCAAAACGCCGGTTATCTCGGCGGTGGGGCACGAAATCGACTTTACGCTGGCCGACTTTGCGGCGGACCTGCGGGCGCCGACGCCGTCGGCCGCGGCAGAGATGGTGGTGAAGGAGCAGGCGGCCCTGCTCGACATGATCGCCTTGAAACAACGGCGGCTGCACCGGGCCGCCTCGGAATTGCTGGCGCGGCGCGCACAGCGGCTTGACGCCGCAAAGCGCCATTACCTGATGCAGCGGCCGGAAGAACTGCTGCGCGGGGCGCGGCAGGCCTGCGACGACGCCCATGACCGGCTCAACCGGGCCATACTGGACCGCGCGGCGCTGCTGCACACACGGCTGGAACGCGCCTCGCGCGGCGTCGCGCTGCTGTCACCGGCCCAGCGGCTGGCCCGGGGCCGCGAGCGCATTGCCGCACAGCAGGCACGGCTCATGGCGCTGTCGCGGACCATGGCGGAACGGCCCCGCGCCCAACTGGCGCCGCTGGCCGGCAGGCTGCACGCGCTGAGCCCGCTGGCCATCCTGGGCCGGGGCTACGCACTGGCGCGGCTGCTGCCCGACCGCAGCCTCGTTCAAAGTTCAGACCAGGTGCGTTATGACGACGTGATTGAGGTGCGCTTCGGCGCCGGCGCGGCACGCGCCGTGGTGCGGGAGATTCTGCCGCCAGAAAGTGTTGTATGAATTACGAATTGACCGGCTGTCACGCGCCGCTGGCAAATTCACCGGGCAGTGGCGCGCTTTCAGCGCTCCAAACATCGCGGGTCAAAGCGAATGCGAAAGACTGGCGGCACAAACCAGACTGCTCCCGGCCCCGGACAGGGAGCATGCAATGCGGGCGACAGGTTCTCGGCACGGGCCGCGCTGTTCCCGGCCCCGAAGGGGTCATACAATAGCAGCCACGGGCGGAGCGAAGCGGAACCCGTGGTAAACCGCCACAAATACGGAAGGTCCCCAAAGGGGGCCAACAGAGAAGACACGGAGCACAAACATGGCCAAGAGCAAAGCGCAGGACGGGGCCTCTTTCGAGAAGGACCTGGAACGGCTGGAGGAAATCGTCGTGGGACTGGAGGAGGGCGGTCTGCCGCTGGAGGAATCGCTCCGCCAGTTTGAAGAGGGCGTGGCGCTGGTGCGCCAGTGCGAGAAGACCCTGAAGGCCGCGGAACGCAAAATTGAGATGCTGGTTCGCGGCGAGAGCGGCGAAATGGAGGCGGTACCCTTCGACGAGTCCGACGGGGATGAACCGGGAGACGCCGAGACGCATGCCCCCTCCCCCGCTTCGGCTTCCCGTCCCCCGCGAAAGCGGCACGTGTCCGACTCCGCCCCGGCGCAGGAAGAATCGTCCGGTGAAGACGGCGAGGATTTGCTGTTTTGAACGCCGAGGCCTTTCTGAAGGACAAATCGGCGCGGACGGAAGCCGCGCTGCATGCGCTGGCCGCGGAATGGAAAGATGCGCCGCCAAGGCTTGCCGAAGCCGCTTCGTACAGTCTTTTTGCCGGAGGCAAGCGGCTGCGTCCGGCGCTGGCGCTGGGCGCCTGTGAAATCGTGTGCGGCAGCGACGCCGCCGCGGTCCCGGCGGCCTGCGCCCTCGAAATGGTGCATACCTATTCGCTCATTCATGACGATCTGCCGGCCATGGACGACGACGATATGCGACGGGGCCGCCCCACTTCGCACAAAGTATTTGGCGAGGCGACGGCCATTCTTGCGGGTGATGCGCTGCTCACCATGGCCTTTGACGCCGCCGCCCGGACGGGAAGCACGGCCATCGTGGCCGAGCTGGCGCGTGCGGCGGGGATTGCCGGGATGGTCGGCGGGCAGCAATTGGACATGGAGGCCGAAGGACGGGCGGTCACGCTGGAGGAACTGCGCGGTATTCATGCCTGCAAGACGGGCGCGCTCATCCGCTGCGCCGTGCGCTGCGGCGCCATGGCGGGCGGCGCCAGCGCAGCGCAGCTGGAGGCCCTCTCCGCCTATGGGGAATACCTGGGGCTCGCCTTTCAAATCGCCGATGACGTGCTCGATGTCACCGGCGATGCGGAAAAACTCGGCAAGGCCACCGGCGCGGATGCGGCCCACGTGAAGGCCACATACCCCGCCCTGCTGGGTCTGGAAGAGGCGCAACGGCTCGCGCGTCAGGCCATCGAAAATGCCCTGGCCGCGCTGGCGACCTTTGGTCCCGAAGCGGACACCTTCCGCGCCCTGGCCCATTTCGTCATCGACCGGGACCGGTAGGACCATACAAGCCCGGCTACAAGAGTGCCGCCCGGGGTTTCCAGCGCCGCGCCCTCAACCAAATACTTGGCGCATCTTGTCGCAATAGTAGCGGACAAGATCATATTCTGAATCGGGCGCGAGACGGTGGTCCGGGCAGGGAATGAATCCCCCCAGGTCCACCAGCGTCTTGAGCCGCTCAATTTCACCGTCCACCGCGGCGCGGTCGCGTGTGAAAACCACTTTGTTCATGCCGCCGACGCCGCGCAGTTCTTTACCGTATTTGGCGCGCCAGGGGGCCACGGAGGCGTCCCAGGTGCCGACCTCGATGGGGAACATGGTGTTTACGCCGTTGTTGAACCACGTGGGCACCAGCGCATCAATGCAGCCATCGCAGTCGAGCGACACGATGTTTATCCCGTGCCGGTTGAGCAGTTCTGTAATGCGCTTGTAGTGCGGGCCTACATAGGCCTCGAAAAGGGAGGGAATGATAAGGGGGCCGTTCTTGAAGCAAATGTCCTCCCAGAAATGACCGAAGTCGAACCGGGGTCCCTGTTCCAGCGTGAACTTGGCGGTCTGGTAGGAAAGTTCGCCGATGCTGTCGATGATCTCCACCCACAGGTCGGGGTCCTCGGCGAACATGGTGCTGTCGGCGCCGATGATATCGCGCACATACCCGTAAAGGCTGCCGCAGAAGTAACCGTAGGGGTAGTCGCGCTCACCACTCCTGAGCCAGTCCAAACCGCCCTCCCCGAACGTTTTGACCTCGCCACTGTCAAGCAGGACCCTTTCTTTCAGCACCCGGTCAGGATGCCATTGGAAGCGGTGTTTGTAATGCTCCTCCCAGTCGGCGCGTGTCTTGAGAGTGTGTTCGAATTCCATGGGAATGGAGCGGGTGCCCGGCTTTTCCAGAATGACCACTCCCTGGTAATTGAGCGCCTTGCGCGAACCGTCGGGCAGTTCCTCCAGAATTTTGTAGTCGAAGCCGGGACGGAGGTTGGCGTTGGGCGAGAAATGGGAGGCCCAATTGAAATCGAAACCGAGGATGCCGCAAAGGTGCCGGTCAACCGCATTTCCGTCCCAGATGCCATCCACATCGGACTGCCTGATATACCCCTCATTGACCCACTTTTCAAGCGTCTCCTCCCAAAATCCGAAATGGACTACGGGCAGGCGGTCGTAGGACTGGTAGTTCAGGACGGCAAAGGCGCGCTCGCGATGGTTCATTTTCGTATCCTTGCTCGTTGGCGGATTTCACGGGACTGTTTATGATGACAGGAAGAGCGTGCCTGCCGCAAACGAAACACAGGACCAGAAAGACCAATGGCCGCGCCCGCATGTGCGGGGCGGCCATTGGAATGCTTGTCCAATATGCACGCGGCTATTTGCCTGTGTCGCGCGCCCCCTGGTTGGCGATGTCGCGCAGGTACTGCATGTACTCGTCCAAGGGGATTCGTCCGGCCTTGTCCTGGGCTTCGGCGGCCTTGGCGGCCGCCTCATCCTTGTCCTCCTTGGCGGTTTGCTTTGCGGCCTGCTTTGCGGCAATGGCCTTTTTGTCGGCTGCCATGCCGATAGCGGCATAGGCCCCGGAACCGGTCACATATTTCTCTTCGGTGGCGGTGTCCGTGACGATGACCTGCTTGCCGCGTTCACCGCCGTAGAGGCTCAGGCCCCGTCCGGGAACGTTGTAGAGGTAGAGGATCACCTCTTCGCCCACGGTGAATGTCGGGATGCTTGTGGCGGACATCGCGAGACCGTCGATCGTGCCGCCAATGACGGAGAAGGACACGTTGGACGCCTTGTTGGCGGTACCCTTGGCCGTGTCGGCCACCTCGATCACGACATCCGTATAGATGCGACCCGATTCGCCCCAGCGGCCCTGCGCCGAGGTGACTTTACCCGAAACAATCTCCGTGGCATTGCCGACGATGGTCGCGGTGGGCATGTATATTTCGCCCGCATGCGCAACGGCACCCGCCAGGCCAAGCACAGCAACCAGCACCGCGGCAGCCACTACCCGCGCCCGGCGGCGACGCCCCGCCCAAACCACAATCCCGAGGGCCGACAGCGCGGCCAGGCAGACAGTCCAGTTGAACATAACCCACTCCATGGCGGCCAGGGCCGTACGGCCCGCCTTGAGCGCAAACCCGTGGCGCAGCAGGAAACGCGCGACGGCGGGAGAAACCAGATAGTACGCATCCACCAAGGCCTCGCCGGGGGCGGAACGCAGCAGAACGTCGTCGCGGAACCCGCGAATCGCCTTGATGCCCAGCGTGGTGATATTCGAGGTGTCAACACCGGTCGTGGACGAACCCGATGAATTACTGATCACGTTGAGCGGACATACATCATTGGGATCGCCAAACATGGGGCGGTTGAGCGGCAGCATGGTCGGAATGGTCTTCTCGCTGGCCTTGCTGACCACCTGGTCTTTGGTGAAATCCCACACGAGCGCCGTACCGGCGGGATTGTTTTCTATGCCATAAATGTTGCCGAACTCATTGAAGACTTCGGAAGGGTAATTGGTGGCAAAGTCCGATGCCGGACGGGTGTCCACGCTGTAGCTCGCGGGCAACGCGCCCTGGAGGCTGTCCACCACGTCCGGAGTAATCTCGGGAGGGGCCTGTTTTTCCACACCGCCGCCGTTGAGCGGGTTCATGGTGAGCACATAGGTGGTGTTGAAAAGGTCGCCGGGGGTTCCGGGCACTTCAAGCTGCTTCCAAAGCCCCAGCAAATCAAATCCGCCGACGAGGTTCTTGTTCTCATAAGGTTCGAACAGACCGGACATTGTGCTGAACAGCGGTATGCGGCGGTCCCCCTCGTTATTGCTGACATTGGCCCAGGCCACGATATGCGCGCCCGAGATCGGCGACGAGGGTATGCCTGTGCCGCGGCGGGTATGCGTGCGCGCCTCCTGGCTGACATCAAAGAAACGCTCCTGCCCGTCCGCGCGCGGATAGAGCCAGGAAATGCCTGAAATGTCGTCCGGCGCAAGGTCGCCCCAGCCGGCAGTGGTTGTTCCGTCGGAGTTTTGCGTCAGGAAATAGGCCTGGAACATGGTGGGCGTGGCGCCAATCATGCGGGAAATGCCGTCGCCACCCGTCAACTGCAATACGGTTGTCTCGGTCGGCAGGCTGGTCAGCGACGCCGACGAGATTTCCTCCAGATTGTTCAGCGGGGTGTAGCCAAGCCCCAGCAGGCTGCCGGCAGCGGCGACAATGATCGCCTTCAGGTCAAGCGTGCCAAAGTTTGTGTTCAACAAACCGGCACGGACCAAATTGGCGTTTACCACAATGTCGCTGTCCAGTATGTTCCCTGCCGGCACGGTGACGATATCCCCGCCCGAAGTGATGGGCACGTCGGTGATGGCAAAGAGCGACAGCGTCAACGATGTCAGGTTGTCCGTAAGTTCGGTGACCTGGAAGTCCGCCGCATCCGGAGTGACATTGGTGTCGCCCGGCGCCGTGTTCGTGACCTGCATAAACACGGTCGGCAGATAGTCCGGCGTGGTAACCCCGGGAAGTATGGGATCCTCTATCACGCCGGCAAAGCGAAACCGCACATAACATGTGGGCACGTTGGCCCACACGTCAAACCCCGCTTTTACCCGGGCGATTTCGTCCACGTTGAATCCGCTTGACCCGCCTTCAATACGGAACTCCAGCCCTTCGTTGCTCTCGATGGTGCCATCGTTGTCCGTGTCGAAGTCCTTCATGGGCCAGACCGCGTAGCGCAGCAGGCCATAGGAATCAAAGCCGCCCCTTGGGAAGAACGCGCCGGCCTGCTGTGCGAGGCCCGCCGCGAGTGCGATGCA
>CAZOMH010000260.1:0-6183 GCA_964580415.1 uncultured Nitrospirales bacterium | reverse complement strand
TCCGGTTATGCCTTTCACGGAACAGGCCACCGTCAACTACCGCCAGGCGGACATGGACGGGGACGGCCTGGTCGATCTGCTTTTTGACAATGCCCTGTGGCTGCAGCAGGCCGGGTTCTTTCCCCCCGAACGGCATCAACCCCTTCCGCAGGAGGCCGCCGGGGCGCTCTTGGACGCGGACCAGGGGCGGCTCTTTTGCATCAGGGAAGGGCGGTTGTCGGTTCTTTGCTGGAAAGACGGCGGATTTGTGACGGAGTTGGATCAGAAACTGGACTGGCCCCCCCGTGAAGACGAGCCGGGCACCCGGTTGAGCCGGTTCCTTTACGATATCGACGGGGATCACAGTCCCGAGTTGGTTGCGGTGGATGAGCATGCGGTTACCATCTTCGCCTTGCGCGACAAGCGGTACGCGCAGGCAGCCCGGCTGACAGGCATTCTGCCTGAACTGCGCTACCTCCAGGTGCCGCAGCAGCCGCTTTGGCCCAAGACGCGGCGCGCCTTGGCGTTTCCGGCGCGGCAGATGGCCTGTGACTTTATTGTGGACGGCCACACACTGTCGGTAACCTTTCGGGAGCCGGTCCAAGGGGGGCAGTTTGTGTTTCAGCGGGAGAGCCGCAATCTCACCGTTTCGGACGGCGAATACCGTGCGGACCCGCCCGTGGTGGTGCGCAGTGCCCCTGTTCCGGAACATGTGCGGCCCTGCCGGCTTAACGGGGACGGTATTCCGGGCTTCGCCGGATGCAGACATGTTGATTCAACGAGCCGCAACATCCCGGTCTCCATGCTTGAAACTTGGGCGAGTTTGGACGGCGGCAAGACCTTTGAGGTGCGGCGCGCCTCCGCAATGGACCGTTTCCAGCCCCAAAGTTCGTTTGTGGATTTCGACGGCGACGGGCGGGTGGACATGGTTACCGAATCGACCGACCTGTTCGAGGGCGGGGCGCGCGAGGTGGTGGAACGCATTGTCTCCGGCATGAGCATCGGCCACACAGTGCGCGTTTACCCGCAGCAGGCGGACGGGTTTTCCGGCACGCCGACGGTGGAGTTCAAGGTCGAAATCAGGCTCGAAGCCCCGCCGTGGCGGATGCCCCCGATGTATGTCCGGTACCAACTGGGCGGATTGGTGAACCTGTGCGGCGACTTCGACGGCGACGGCCACCGCGACATTGCCGTGCGCGACCGTTCGGACCGGGTTGCAGTGTGGCTTTCGCATGACGGCCTGTTCTCTTCCGCGCCGGATGCGGAAATACACGTAGGTTCCGCCTCTGAATATGCCGTGGCGGACGTCAACGGCGACGGCCGTTCGGACATAGTGGAGATGCAGGAAACCGGCACCGCGCAGCAAAACAGCAGGGTCCTGGTGCATTTCGCCGTTTCCGGGAAGGGGGGAAAGCCATGATATCCCTTATTCTTGCCGCGGGCGGTCTTTGTTGCGGCGCGCTGTTTTCCCTGCAAACCATTCCGGTGGAGCAGCCCGATGCGCAGTGCTTCTTTGCCGAAGCGGACGGACGCGGCGGCGGCGATCTGGTGGTTATTGACGGCCGCCGGTTGGCCGTGCATTCCGGCGCGGCCGTGGAGGAGGCCTTTTCCGTGGTTCTCGATCCCGGAACCACCGCAGTGGATGTGGCGGATATTGACGGTGACGGCCAGCCTGATCTTATTGCGGTTGCCGGTGATCGGGTGCTGGACTACCGCCTGGAACCGCAGGCGTCTCCGGAGCCCAGGGTTTTGTTTTCCACCCACAGCCAGTTGTCGGCGGCAACGCCGCGGCCGTTTCCCCATGTTCTGGTCGTGGCGCGCGGGGGGCGTTCACTGATCGCCCTGCCGACGGAGGAGGCCCTGGAACTGCGGGCCCCGTCGGGGGAGATTGTTGAAAGCCATCCCATCGGCCTGGACGCGGCCCACCGGGTCAGTTTTGGGCAGCCTTTCAGCGCGCTTCCGGTGCGGCCGCCGCGGCAGGGGTCGCGCGGGGCGCTTGAAATGCGCATCATTCAGACCTCGGCGTTCGTGCCTGAATTGCCTGAAGGGCTTGTTTCCCTCGATCCGGCGGGCGCGCCGCAGTCCGGCGGCAGTGTGGCGCAGGCCGCCGCATCCCGCGATGATCGGGCCGAATCCTGGCCGTGGTTCCGCCTGCGGCCTTCGGCTCCGCAGGACGACGAGCGGGTGTTCTTTTCCTATGACCCCGACGGTGCGCGGGAGACCCTGGTGCGGGTGCGCCGGGCCTTGCCGCCGGTGGCCGGCCGGGGCCGTGAACTCAAGCTGTCCGGTGTTCAGCGCTATCCGGGTCTGGCCATTCCGTGTTCAGGCACGGTGCCCGATTTTAACGGGGACGGCTATGCCGATCTGCTGCTTTGGAACACCGCCGCGCCGGCGCCGACGGTCGGCGCGGTAACACGGGCGCTTACGGAAGGATTCTGGTCTGTCCGGCTCACGGTGCATCTGTTTGAACCGGCCTCGGGCCGCTATTCCCCGCTTCCCTATGTGGTCATTCCGCTGCAGGTTCCGGTGGCATGGTTCCTGGCCGATCCGGGCAGCCCCCCCATACGCCAGCTTGTTCTGGATGAATTCAACGGAAATGACCGCACCGACCTGCTTTGCGCGACAGCACCCGACAAGATCGCCGTTTGGGTGTCGGTTCCGTCGGGCATCCGGCCCGACCCGCACCAGGAGATTCAATTGCCCGGTCCTGTGCGGCGGGTTGAACTGCGGGGCGATCTTGACGGTGACGGCCGGACCAGTCTCGTATTAAGCGGACCCAATGCCTTTTACGTGCTTCGCGCCCGCAAGGGCGCATGACATCCCCGCGTCCTTCGACCGAAGGTCTTCTCTCAATCAGCAGGAATGTATCCCAATAAGGGTGATGAACTTCTGATCCAGATAGTGTTACCAGTAAGGCGTCCCAATATGGACGCCTATCTATGGAGGATAGAGGTATCCGCCCTCGCTCCGTTGTGAACATAGATCCCGCAACAAGCCAGCACGGCCTGTTTCGGAGAACAGCCTACTCATATGGATGGGTGCGCCTGTCGTTACGCGAAATAGGCGAAGCGTCCCCTGTTTCCCCTGTTTCCTTCCCTGTTTCCTTCACATTTTCCCTCCGGTAGATTTCAAAAACACATTCGTTCTGGCGCGTTCCCGGGCGAACAAACAGCAATCGATAACATTTCGGACATACTCGGATCGAACCTACATATTTGGATGCCCGAGCCAATAAACTCAGATATGTGACCATATCACCAACTTCCGAACTGGCCATTGCCGCCAGTTCAAGCTTGATAAAACGACGGTACGCCCTGTCGTTTATCACTGCGTAAGAATCAAATCCACGTTTGGCGCCCGCAAGACTCTCAGGGCTAAAACAGAACCCACAGTTGCACTGCATGCCTCATTCTCCTATTACCCATGCCTGCTGCGGCTAATGGCACTGTTATTAGGTGGTATTAGACAATAGCATAAGAACACAATACTATACTGATAGTGAGTACAGGTAATACATCTGTACGCATCATACCTTCATCTACCAAGACATAGTTCATCATAAAGAAGTAGGCACTGTTCCGCCAACTTCTTGTTGCCGGCGTGCCGAAGTAAGTGATCGCAGTATTTCTCCAAGCCCTGGCATGCACAACCATTGAAAGCTATGCAGACCTGAAGGCATGCTCCATATCCCTTTTTCTTCTTTGGATACATTACGCCACATGCCTTTTTGCACTGTCTTGTTGTAAAGAGTCCAAGCGTGTCGATGGTTCCAATGGGGGCACTATTGACATATTCGTACACATTCGGCCCATCGACCATGCCGAGCGGGTCGCGGGTGGTCCAACGCGCCCAGCCGGCGGAATATTCACGGTAGGCAGCGTGGAAGTTGCCTGTGTACGGGTCTTGGACGTGCAGCGCATAGTCGATGGGGGCCACGGTGCTCCTGACGTAGGGCTCGCCATAGGGACCAAAATCATTCGCGCCGAGCAATCCCTTGCTCTGCCAGCGCCAGCGGCGTGTGGAATCCAACTGATCATGGTAGGCGTAGGCCGTGACGCCATTGGATAACGCACCCCATGTGTAGGAGAGCCGCTCGCCCACGGCCGAGGTGGGCGCGTAGACGCTCGTCGCCGTCAGGTTGCCCGCGCTATCCTCCTCGTTGATGGCATTCCAGCTACCGTCGTACCTGTAAACCTTCGTGGCGCTGCCGCTGACACGCGAGTAGAGCCGTTTGTCACCCCGGTACTGCAGCGTTTCGGCGCTCTCGCCGGAGAAGTTGGTGGCATAACTGTACTGCATGCCGCCGTAGCGATAGCCGTAGGTGGCGGACGAGGTGCCCTGCGTCCGTGTGGCCACGCGGCCCCAATCGTCGTAGGTCCTCGTCTCCGGCGTGCCGCCGTTCAGCGTCACGCTCGTCTGCTCGTTGGCGTTGTCATAACCATACACCCAGGAATCCGAACTCGCCGGTGACGTGACCGTGCGGGTCTTCGCCGTCAGGTTGTTGGCCGCGTCATAGGTGTAGCCAAAGGTCCGCAAGTTGTTGTTCCCGCTGTCTTTCAGGGTGCCATTCGTCACCCGGTGTCGCTGATCATAAGTATACACGAACTTCGTGCCGTCGGCGTTCAACACCTGGGAAATATTGCCCTCCGCATCCAGCGTGAACGTGAACGAGTCGAGCACGGCGTTGTTCGACGCATCTTTGTGCGTGATCGACGTCAGCCGGTGCCGCGTGTCGTACCCGTATTTACTTTTAACGGTGGCTGTCCCCTTTTATTCCACCCTTTTCAATAACGCACTGCCTAAAAGTAGGTGAACTCTTCAAGCAAGCCTGAAATAAATCCATTCGTAGCGAATCCGTCAAGAAAGTGTTGTTATGACATTCAATATCATGTTTATGCTTTCCTAAATAGACCATAATGTAAGGGATTTGTAGCCTCAATATACTACTAAAGTCCTTCCTGTACGACCAGCCCTGCTCTCGATACGCCCATCGAATGAAGCGACTTATGCGTCGACAGAGTTCAGACTCACTTAAGGACGCATAGACAACCACATATTCGCACAATGCACCATGTATCAGAGTCTCCAGCTCAAAGATCTCAGGCCAATCCGTCTCGCTGTATACACAATCAGATGTGAACTTATAGAACATTATCTATCACCTATTCGGCACAATATTTTCACAATACCAAGGAATATGCAAACTGTCCAGGCAGGTCTGGTAAGGATCCTTTGATCGTGATGGGCACATCTCAGCGGCGTAATCAACCGCCGCCTCTGCTAAACACTTACCATATTTAAGCCCGCACCTAGCCCAGCATATTGCCCTTTTACGAGATTGCGTTTCTGGTATGGCCCTGCAAGTATTTCCACAGCTTATATTATACTCATGCCAACATTCTTCAGCAGTCACGAGGCCGTACGCATCAACCGACATTACGGGGAAATTGTTGCAGTATGCATACTCGTTAGGTCCGTCGACCATTCCGAGCGGGTCGCGGGTGGTCCATCTTGCCCAACCGGCGGAGTATTCGCGGTAGGGGGCGTGGAAGTTCCCTGTATATGGGTCCTGCACGTGCAGGGCGTAGTCGATAGGCGCGACAGTGCTCTTGACGTAGGGCTCGCCATAGGGACCAAAATCATTCGCGCCCAGCAAGCCCTTGCTCTGCCAGCGCCAGCGGCGCGTGGAGCCCAACTGATCGTGATAGGCATAAGCCGTAACGCCATTGGATAACGCACCCCAAGTATAGGCCAGCCGCTCGCCCACCTCAGAAGTCGGCGCGTAGACGCTGGTCGCGGTCAGGTTACCCGCGCTGTCCTCCTCGTTGATGGCATTCCAGCCTCCGTCATAGCGGTAGACCTTGGTGGTCGTGCCGCTGACGCACGAGTAGAGCCGACCATCGCCGCGATACTGCATGGTTCCCGGAGAATCGCCGCCAAAGTTTGAGGTATAGCTGTACTGTCTGCCGCCGTAGCGATAGCCGTAGGTGGCGGACGAGGTGCCCTGCGTGCGGGTGGCCATACGGCCCCAATCATCATAGGTCCGCGTCTCTGGCGTGCCACCGTTCATCGTCACGCTGGTCTGCTCGTTCGCGTTGCCGTAGGCGTAGACCCACGAATCGGAACTCGCGGGCGATGTGACCGTGCGGGTCTTCGCCGTCAGGTTGTTGGCCGCGTCATAGGTGTAGCCAAAGGTCCGCAAGT
>CAZOMH010000259.1:0-6197 GCA_964580415.1 uncultured Nitrospirales bacterium | reverse complement strand
CCGCCTGTTGTCACCACTGCGTACATGTTTCCATCTCCGTCATTTTTTATCGCGCCGCGCCGGGCCCGATAGCCCGCCACGACCCGTATTCAAGCCTAATCAGGCGGATTCGCCGGACGTATTGCCCGCATCGAACCGCACTGCGGCCGCCCGCAACTCGGCAATGGCCGAGAGGGAGGCCAAATAACTCGACTTCGGGTTGTTCGGCGAAGGCCGGTTGTTTGTCATCGCCCGGAGTTCACCGAAGGGCCCGATGGCCGTAATTTCATGCGAATTGGTTGTGGCCGCCGGATCGGCAACCACGCGCACCTTGGTCCGCTCGGCACCGATGCCCGCAAGGCTGAGCGCCGCCGCCACGTTCACGTTGGCCGGAAAAGCCTTGACCGCGTCGAGCGCGGAGCCGTCAAACACCACAAGGGGCTCTGTCAGGCCGTCGAGGCTGATGCCGTTGTTCACGAGGTAGGGCGCGCCCTTGAGTCCCGCCGGCGGTTTGCGCGTGGTAAGCGTCACCGAGTCCAGTCCGGCCTGCATGGCCGACCGTATGCCGTCAAGCCCGCAAATCGCGCCGGAGGGCATGCAAATCAGGACATTGCCCTGGCGCGCCACGCCGAACAGATCGGGATTGAGCATCAGGCCGCCGAGGCTCATGATGAGGCAGTCCACCCCATGCTTGGCCGCGGTGCGCACCACGTCGGGAACGGCCGCCGCCACGGCGGCTTCCACCATGAAGTCGCAGGCGTCCGCCGTTTCATCGAGCGTGCCAATCACTGCATTCAACTTGTATTGCTGCCGGAGCCGTTCCGCTTTCGCCGTGTCCACGTCCGTCAATCCGGCAACTTCGGCGCGGATACGTCCGTCTGCCATGGCCTCGCACAGGGCGGATGCAATATTGCCGCATCCGACGAGTCCAACTTTCATCGCGGCCATAACGGCCCTCCGGCAAACGCATCCGCGGGAAACACCGCGAACGCGCATAATAACGGCGTCTTTCTTCGTTGTCAGGGAAAAAACCGCCGACTTGGTTCAAGACAGCGCGCACCGACACCGGTACGCAAGGCGGGGGAAGTCTAGCATACGCAACCTACGCCAGTCAATCTATTTATGACGGGAATTCATGGTCTTGAAGGGCGTGGGGAGGATGACTCGGGAACTCAGGAAATGGGCGAATTCTGGAATCACAGAGGACACTGGGGAGCACTGAGGAAGAAAAGGAAGAAAGCCGTCTTGACCACGGAATACACGGAATTACGCGGAAAAAGGCGAATGAACGCTGGCCGCCTTCTTTCCTCTGTACTATTTTGTTTCAAAGTTGTCGCAAGACACGGCGATTCCGATGGGTGGGGGAATACACCCCCCGCCACTTCGTGGCACCCCGAAGTTCGTGCGCGAGCAGGTCGAGAGCGGCGAGGGTGGGGGAATACACCCCCCGCCACTTCGTGGCACCCCCCTCCAGGGGGGACCAAAGACCGAGCAACTTGGCACTCCGTTGGTTGCAGCTCCGTTGCTCCAGGTTCCTCTGTGCCCTCTGTGGTTCATCTTCCTGGAAAATGGAGGTTTATGACGCTGGCAGATGGAACTGGACTTCGGGTTGGATTGGCCTATTGACAGATGGCTCCCGATGGGCTATTCTTTATGCATCGGATTCCGATGCCTCGGAAAGGATAGTGAACATGAATCTTAAAGGGACGCTGCCGCTGCTCATCCTGAGCGCGCTGGAACGTGAGCCGAAACACGGCTATCTGATTGCCACGGAGATCAAGGCCAAGTCAAAGGGGGTGCTGGATTTCAAGGAGGGCACGCTCTATCCGGCGCTGCATGAGCAGGAGCGGAAGGGACTCATTGAGTCCTACGAACTGGAGGAACCGGGCCGGGTGCGGCGCTATTACCGTCTTACGGAGAACGGCCGCAAAGTGCTGGACAAGGAACGGGTTGAATGGAAGCAGGTGTCGGCGGCCGTGTCGCTGATTCTGGAAGGGGCGTGAGGATGCAAGAACAGGCCACAGAGGCGCGGGGCGCGAAACCCGGCGGTCTCAGCATTTGGATTCGCACGGCGAGCCATGGACTCTGCGCCCAGGCAAAGGAACGGGTCAGTAAAGAGATCAGGGCGCATCATGCCGAGGCCTTTGCTGAATTGTGCGACACAGGACTCTCCCCCGAAGCGGCCTACGCACTTGCGGTGGAGGGACTGGGCGATGCGACCGCAGCAAACAAGGCATTCCGTAAAACCTATCTTACCACCTGGCAGCAGGCTTGGCTGGCCGACCTCGCGCAGCCTTTGAAAACGCTGAGCACCGGCAAGTATGCAATGTTGGTGTTCCAAGTATGCATTCCGCCAACGTTCGCGCTGTATATGACCAGTTCGGCATGGCATCTGCAGACTGGGGACCACACCCTTTGGATAACCGGCAATGCCTTGGTCGCCTTCTGCTGCTTGGGGTGGTTTGCCATAGCAGGCTTTTGGTTGGCCCAAGGCTTGGATGACGGCCTGCGTCAGTTACGTCGCCGCCCGCTGCGTCAAAGGCCCACGGCCATAAACCGGATCTATCCCTGGTTCCTGATGGCTTGCCTCATGATCCTCTATGCAGCCTGGCAAATCCAGCGCCCGTACGTTTCCTTTGAAGAGAGCTTTGCGGAAAGTATCATCTTGGCGGGCGCGGCTTCCCCGTTCGCAGAAAGGCTTCACAGGAGCGCACAGGCCCGTGTCTTTAGCCAGTCATGGCGACTTGCCCGAATAAGAAATGCAGTGGCAATGTCCTATGGGGCTTTCTTGGCACTGGCCGGCATGGGGTGTCTCTACTGGTCCTCATCATGGAGGCTGATAACGGCCCTGTTGGGCTGGCCCTTTTCGAGCACGGGACAGATTCCCAGTTCTCTTGGGGAGTCTTCCGAAATCCTGATGGGCTTTTCGATTGGTCTAATTGGGGCCACAGTGGCGGCTATGCTGTTCTTTGCCGCCATTCGCTGGTTCGTGGGCATCCACCTGCTCCGCAAAGAAATCAGCGGACAAGTCGGCCCCGACTCTGGAAGCCCGCCCTGCCCGGAGACGCCACTCGGTGAATAACACGCGCGTAAAAGGAGTGACCACATTCCCGCAGAAGGACACATCCTCCTCTGCCGCGCTGGATGTCTGGATAGCGCGGGCGACGCACGGGCTTTGCGCGCAGGCCGAGGAGCGGGTGCGGCGGGAGATTGCGTCACACTATGCGGAGGCGATGGAGGACCTGTGTGAGACTGGAATGATGCTAGATGCCGCCGCTGCACTGACAATTGAGGGGCTGGGCGACGCGGTCACCGCGAACAAGGCACTGCGCAGAACCTATTTGACCACGTGGCAGCAGCGGCTGCTTGCGGGACTGTCGCGCCCGGCAAAGCAGATCAATGTCCTGGAATACGGCGTGCTTGTGTTCGGACTATGCGTTGCGTCCCTGGGAGCGCTCTTCTTTGCATGTAACGATGCGAAGTTGTTTGAGGGGGCTTTCTTCACTCTTGCCCGCGCCGGGTTGTTCGTCATTATTTGTTTTGTAGCGAGTTGGGTATTGAATGACATCCGGCGAGAATCGAGGAGCGTTTCACCGCGTCGATGGTCATCGGCTCAGAACCGGGTCTATCCATGGATCCTGCTGGCTTGCGTCTTGGCGCTGTACATTCTGTGGCGGGTTGTCTGCATGCCCGTATTACGGTCCGATGTCATTAATTGTGACCTTCTTATGGCCAGTGGCGGCTTTATTCTTGCAATTCGGCTGCACCGAATGGTGAGTTTCTCGCTTCTTGCCGGTCATTGGCGTCGGGCAAGGCTGAGAACGGGATTGCTGGTGGCTTATTGGCATCTGCTGGTGGTGATTGTCGTTGCCCTGATCTCTTCGCGTCCCGTATGGTCCGTTATCACAACATTTCTCCCGTTCAGGCCCCACGCCGCCTACCCTTATTTCGACCTTTCGGACGTGTACGGTTTCTTCGGTCTGGCCGTGGCAGTAGATGTGTCGGTCGCTGCCTTGCTCTGGCAGATTGGGTTTTTCCTGTCGCGTAAAGCGACTAACGAGGTCGAACCCGGTCTGGCCAAAGGTGTAAGACCGTTGCGGACTTCGTCCGGGATTAGTTATGCCCCACTCCTTCTCTTCAATTTAGTCTTGGCTGCCGTCATCGCAGCTCTCGTTGTTCCGTTGGCGATTGGAGTCGGTCTGTTTCGGAAGGTGACGAACAGAGGTGGATACGCTTCGGCCAAGAACACAAAACCGCCGGAGACGCCGCTCGGTGAATAACGTCGTTTACAGTTCAACGCGAACGCACCGCCGAAACGGCGCGAGCAAGAAGCATCTCCTTCAATGTTGTCGATTGCATGGCACGACGCGCATGCGGCAGGTGCTGGGGCGGTTCTTTGCGCTGCGTGGTCGGACGTATAAGTATTATGCCCACACGGTGGATAGCACACTGCCCGACCCGATGCTGGAACTTTCGCAGACCGCCATGGACACGGCGGTTGTTCTGACGCGGGCGCCCTCGGGCGTACGGCAGTGGATTTCGCAGGCCACGGTGGGTCTCTGCGATGAGGCGAAGAAGCGGATCGCGACGGAGATCGCGGCGCACTGCCTGGATGGGCTGAGTGCGCTGGAAGGGTCAGGCCTAACGCGCGAAGCGGCGGCGGCGCAGGTGTTGGAGGGGTTGGGTGACCCGGTTCAGGCCAATGGCGCGTTCCATAAAACGTACCTGACGTCACGGCAGGAACGGTATATGGCGCGGGTCATGACGGTCGGGCAGACGCAGTATCAGGTCTTGTACGAGGTTATTGTGGTCTCCTGCTTTTGGGTTGTGGCTGAATCGGCGGTGACGGTGGCAAGAGCCTTCGGCTTGTTCAATGTGGACATGTTTCTGTTCACATCAGCCCTGCTCATATCTCCCTTGCATTTGCTTCAGACGAGTCGGGGAAGGTTCAACGACAAGGTTGAGCAGCGCCACCTCGATCGGGTGAGACGTCCGCTTGAGCGCAAAACGACCTGGTTGCTGTTTGTTCTGTTTGCATGCCTGTATGCGCGACTGGAAATGCAGGCCGACCCCAAAGACAGTCTCGTGTGGCTTGTTGCCGTTGTGGTTCCTTTTCTGTACGGAACACTGCACCGTTCCCTAATCCGCGGCATCGTCACCCGGCTGCCCAACATGCCGCACGCGCGAATAAACCTGATGTTTGCCTACAGCGGCCTTTTGTTCAGCCTGACCGTCGCAGCGACGGCATACTTCATTCGCATAGTCCGTCTCGGAGCGATTGAAAGCCATCGCCCCGATTTGTACCCGTTCTGCGTTGTCTTCGGTGAGGCTTTGCCCATCGTCCTTGGATTGCTCTGGTTTGGCGGACATGCGCTGGTGGGTGCGTTCTTTGTGGGGAAGGCGAGGCCGGTGGAGATAGTGCGTCCGGCGACGGAGCCGGGGCGTATGGGGCCTGCGTAGGGGCGGAAGAAGCCGGCAGGGATGTTTATGCTTTCGCGGGGATGACGGGTGCTTGGAGGGGGACAAGGCAGCCGGGACGGCTGCGGTACAGCAGGGCAGCCGGGACGGCTGCGGTACGCAAGGCAGCCGGGACGGCTGCGGTACAGCAGGGCAGCCGGGACGGCCGCGGTACGGCAAGGCAGCCGGGACGGCTGCGGTACGGCAAGGCAGCCGGGATGGTTGCGGTACACGGGGGCGAAAGAAGCCGTCAGGGATGCCGGCGCTCCCAGTGCCGGACGGATGAGGTATGGGAGCGGGTTGATGGAGAATTGCGGGGTCCGGGGCCGGGAGGCTATACTTGTTGTTGGTGCATGTCCCTTTTTGGAGTGCGGCGGCAACGACGCCGCTTTGGCTCTTGGGGACTGCGCGTTTGCCCGTTTTGAACTGGATTGTCCGAGCCAAAGCGGTGTCGCCGCTTCGCTGTGCCACCGCACTCCATAGAAAACGAGGTCGCCCGCCAGAAGGGCGGGCGCTATTGGGAGCGCCGCCGTCTCGGCGGTCTTGTTTACGGCACGCTGACGTAATCAAGGGCTTGCTGCGCCGCACTCGTGATGACAGTGGCGGGGCGGAACGTTGGACGTTTAATGTAGAAGGGGCTTCCAGCCTCTTTTGGCTTTGACCCGTGTATTTGGGCGCACGACGGGCGCGGCAGGATGCCGTGTCTACTTTGACAGCCGAGGGCGGCTGTCCTACATTTGACAGCCGAGGGCGGTTGCCCT
>CAZOMH010000258.1:0-6203 GCA_964580415.1 uncultured Nitrospirales bacterium | reverse complement strand
CGAATGAGCGCCAACTGGGACTGTCCGCCGCCACAACCGCCGCAGATGCTGTCGGTGTACTCGAATTCTGTCAGCTTGTTCATGGGGTCGAGCGTGGAAACCACACGGCCGAAATCGTCATAGGTCATGGTGGTGGTGTGCGAGAGCGGGTCCGAGATCGAGGTTTGGTTGCCGCGGCTGTCGTAGGTGTAGGTCCACGTCTTGCCGCGCGGGTCGGTCATGCTGGTCATCTGGCCGTAACTGTCATAAACGTAATGCACCGAAACACCGGTTCCCATGGACGGGTGGTGGTAATAGGTGACGTTTCCTGCACTGTCGTAGGTGTAGGTGGACTCGGCCAGGTTGGGATCGATACGCTTGACCGGCTTCAAGCCCGTACTGTCGTACTGGAATTGCAGTGCCGGGCTTAGCAGGGACCGCTTCATGCTGGTCACCTGGCCTTGGGCATTGTATTCATAGCTGTACCAGCCCGCTGCGGAGGGATCGATGACGGTGGCCAAGTCACGATAGTTCGCATGGGAGTACCCGTAGGTCCAGACGCGTTCCGTCGTTCCTGACGCATCCCCGTAATAGTGCTCCTCGGTGTTGAAAAAGGCAGAACCATCGCCGACAAAAACGCCCTTGCTCATGAGCGTCCCGGTGTCGGGCTGTCCGTTGTATTGCGATACTTCGACCAAGGCACTCCATGTGTTTAGTTGATCATAAACTGAACAAAGCCCTGTTGCTCCGTGGGTAACCGTCTGGCGGTACACGCGATTCCAGGTGGAATCGTTGTAGTCAGGCGCATACTGGGCCGTAAAAGTTGTGTGAAGTCCCGAACGATCCCGAAAATCCGTTATGTACGAGTAGAAGTCGTCTTGGGGGATTCTCTTCCCATAGGTAAACTCGTTGTAGGAACTGTCGGAATAGATGGCGCGGAGCAGACTCCCATGGTTGGTGGTGTCCGTATAGCTGTAACCGACCGCACGCAGTGCGACGGACTGGCCTCCCCCCGTCGACTTGCGGAGTTCCACCGACGCGATGCGCCCATAGGTGGTCCAGTAGAATTGCAGATAACGATCATCGGGGCCGCTGACGGTGTCGAGTATGCCACTGTCAAAGTTCAGCGTAATTGTGTTGCCGTTGTTGTCCGCCATGCTCACAAGATGGCCGCCCCCCGCAGCAAAGGTTTTGCTGCTGCCGTCGGCATACACAACGGTTTCGTTGCCAGTCGTGGGATTCACCCTGATCTCGTTGCCCAGTTCGTCGGTCTGCGCGCCGCCGCTCCAGGCATCCTGGGGGTCCATGGCACCGTCCATTGTATACACAGGCATGGCCATGGCGGCTGACTTGGTGTCGGAATAGGCGTAGCATCGTGTGGTGTTTTGCCCGGCTGTCACAAATCCCGCGGGCACTCCCGGCTCCACGTCATTGGTAAAGGAGATAAGCACATCCGAATAGTTGTGGCTCCATCCGACGCCCAAACCGCGGAGAAAACCCGTGTACAGCGTGTCATTCAGGTTCTTGGGGGTGCCCCAGGGGTTAAAATAGGTGCGCGTGAACTCAAGATTCATCTGACCGCCGCGCACGGGCACGGACAGGTCGGTCTGGGTCGCATACTGCGAACCCTGGCGCCCCATGATGTGGAAGTCAATTTCAGGCGCGGTGATCCCGGACCCAAAAACAGCATTGCCCGGTTCGACGGCGCCCGGAACATGGGACCCGCCCGATCCGCCGCCACCCAGGCGCATGCCCGGTCCGCCCATGGTGCCCTGTCCCGCCCCGTCCGCGTCTCCGGAGTCATAACACTTGGCGGGCGGGGATGACCCGTCCTGCGGCCCCGAGGGGACCGGTTTCTTTTTCTTCTTGCACCTGTAGCCGTCGCCGTTGGGACAGGTCGCCGGGGTGTAGTCGGGAAGTTCCCCGCCCTTGGCGAGCTTCATCCGGGCCGGTTCAGCGGCATTCAGACCGACCGACGCCTCGCTGCGCACCAATGCGAGTCCCGTGTACATGGACTTGAATGTATCGATGGGGATTGTCTGAACGCCGTCGGTGCCGCGAACCGTAACGTCCTTGCCGCTTACCTGGGTAACGAGAAAGAAGTGGTTCTTGTTCGTGTGGGCAACGAACGGTGTTGACAGTTTTTCCAAATCATCGGTGGTCACACCGGCCAGTTTCAGGCCCTTGCTCCCCGCTGATTCCAACAACCCCGACAAGGCAGTGCCGTCCGGTGTCGTGCTGGACAACTGTGCAAGCTCTGAACTCGTTGCCGCAACCCCCTGCAATGCCAGCATGCGGTTGAGCGCGTCCGGGCCGCAGGTCATGGCCAGTTTGGGCGCATCCAGCACGGGCTGGCCGTCGGGTACTTCCATTCCACCCTGACTGTTCAGAATGTTCTTGTCCAGGAATTCGCGGGCGCGTTCGGCGGTTTCGCGCACGGCACTGGCGGGGAAGAGCGCGATCACTTTCCCATATGTTTCATAGGCGGCCATGTGGTTTTTGGCACGGTCATAGACATCGGCCATGTACATCAGCGCACGGTCGATATAGGGCGATTCGGGGTAGGTGTCGAGATATTCCTGAAGTCCCCCAATACACACCTTGAATTCGTCAGGCGATATCCGGTTGAGTATGAACTGTCTCGCAAGGGCTGAACGGTAGACAATCTCGTCCCCCTTCGGTGCCAGCGCCAAGGCGGCGTCGAGTTCCTTTACAGCACGTCCCCATCGACCCCTGTCATAGTTTGCCATCGCCAGCGAATAACGCAATTCTGCCTTGACGCGCGGAAAGACGCCGTTGTCGGCAATCCACGCGGCAAAGTCGGCACTCTCCCCGTCGACAGTGACGTCCCCCTGCATCACCAGTGCGGAAAGCCGGTCATTGTACTTCTTGTGCGCCACAGGCGCAGCCGCAGCCCGCACTGCAAGCGCCAGCGCCCGCGGGGTTTCCGCCTTTCGCGCCTTTCCCCAGCACCAGTCCACTGCGGCCTGTGTATCCGGATCTCCCAGTGTCTTGCATGTCTCCATATAGGCATCGGCTGTTTCGACAACCGCGGGGGCTTCGGGAAAGACTTCCATGATTTCCGCCGCCTGCCGCTGCGCAATTCGCAGGTAGCCTGCCGCTGCGTCACGGTTTCCCGCGGCCGCGTGGCGCTCTGCGCGCAGTTGGGAGAAGCGCATGACCTCGTTGGCGCTCTCCGCCGTGCCCAAAGAACTCCACTCGGGCAGGGCAGCCTCAATCGCATCCAGTTGCTTTTCACTAAGGCTGCCGGCTGCGGCCTCACGCCACACTAGCCGCAGAGAGAAGTCGGCTTCGGCGCGGGAATCCGGATTCTCGTCCCAGTCAACCCGGGTTACAAGGGCAGCCGCGCCGGATGCATAGTCGCCCGAAGCCAGCATCGCCCGGGCGTCGGCCACGGCCACAAGTGCCGGCTTTGACGGGGCGAGGCTCTCAGTGGGGACGGGTACGGCTTCAGACTCGGACGCGGCGGAGGTTTGTTGAGGTGCAGTCCCGTCACTGTCGGTAACGATTTCCGGAACCGCAGTCTCGGTCTGGACGGTGCGTTTCCGAAGCACCCATGCTTTTGCCATGCGGACATTGCCATCGTCTCTCAATGCATAGGGAATGCTGGCCACCTGTGTGCGCTGGTCCTCCCCCACATCGTTCTTGCGCAAGGCCGCAAATTCTGCGGCAGTCAATCGCACGTCGGCGGACTCATTCGTCTGCTCCTCCGCCAACGTATCCGCAGGCCTGTCTAGCAAAGGGTTCAAGGGGTCGGAAATCCGCCCCAAGTGTTTGGCCAAGCGTTCCCGTTGCCCCGGATCGGCAAAGGGAACTTTCGCCTCATTGGCAGCCACGGAAGCCATTTTGACCCGCGTCAGCACTTCATTCCACACGGCCACGTCCGACGCCCCTTGGGCAGGCTGCTCAGCGTGTGCCTCATTGGATGGAAGAAAATTCCAGAACTGAATGCCCGTCGGCAGGAAAGAAACCATTACGAACAGACAAACAGCCCGTGTAAACAATGAGGAGGATCGCATACTCCCGTCTCCCTTATTTCTGAAGCCTTGACCAAATGTATTAGACTACAAACTTAAGATTTTATACACCAAGTTTCCGTCTATGTCAAGAGAAGAAACACTGTCCAATAACTTGCAATAAGGTCACTAATTACCCGTTAGCCTCTGAATATTTTCCTGTAACTCTTTGTTGAACTTGTCCCAATCGCATGGGCGGGAATTCATTACGATAGCAATGCTAATATCTGCAGGGCAGTGAACCAGTAGTGCCGAAGTGCCTGGCATACTGCCACCATGCCATATGTAAGCTCCTTCCGGCAAAGGCCTTATGCGCCACCCCAATCCATAATAGGCTGGAGCATCAACCCAAAGCGGTGGTGCGGGTCGTGCAATAATGTTCTGAACGGCCTTTTCTGTAAGGAGACCTATCCGTCCATGCAGTGGCGCGAAGGTCCGGTCCGCAAAGAGGGCCAGGCAGGGGGCCGTGGTTGCCCAGCCCAGCGCCGCGTCAAGTTGGGTCGTGGCGATGCCACCGTCGGGCCATGCCGTTGCCCGGCCGGGATCGAGCGCAGCCTCCGTCGGCTGTGCGCCAGAATAGTCGTAATAGTGCGTCTCGCCAGGGTGCCGTTCAGACAGCCATGGCGCCGCGATCACCGCCGTGCAATCCCTGCCAAGTTCGGCCAACACCGACTCTCTGACAAAATCGGGGTAGGGTTTGCCGGAAACTTTTTCGATGATTCTTCCCAGCACCACATAGCCAAAGTTGCTGTAAGCATGGTCACTGCCGGGCATGAAGTCGAGTGGACGCATCAATCGCTGGCGCACAATGTCCGCAGGAGAAACGCTTCCGCCGTGCCCGACAAGCCGGGCAAGGCGACGCACATCGTTGCGCAGCGCAACTTCGTCATGGTCGCCATCGTCCCAACCGGCACTGTGCTGCAGTAGTTGTCGAATAGTTACCAGGGCTATGTTCGGGTCGGGTACGTCCCGAACCTCGTCGGGAAGAAGTTCGACCAAGGGCGTGTCGAGGGTGAACTTTCCCGATTCGATCATGCGCAATACCGCCACCGCAGTGATCGGCTTGGAGACGCTGGCGATGCGAAACAGGGTATCTCGTTCAACCGGGACTTTCATATCCTGGTCAGCATAGCCAAATCCCTGCCAATGGACAATCTTGCCCGCCTTTGCGACCGCCACGGCACACCCCGGTATAGCCCATTTTGCCGTCAATTGCGCGATGAATTCATCCAGCGGGCCATAGGCGGCATCCTTCGGACCAGTTCTGGGGCTGGGGCCGTTGGCGAAAAGCGTCCCGAGGCCGGGCGGCTCTGCGCAGGCGCACAGAGTGAACCCAAAACACATCAATAACTGAGGCAGATATCTCAAGCTGCAATTCCCTCCGCATCAGGTCGCGCCTGACCGGCGCATTCCATCTTATCCAAGTATTCTGCCCGGCACCACAGGCAGATTCAATATCTGGGAATTCCGGGGAAACCATACTTATTAATGCCACATTACATTGGGACGTGCGTATCGCGATCACCCGATGCATGATCACGCGGGTAAATTATCGAAGCTCCTGACGGCAGGGCTCCTTTTGCCCGGTGCCCAAGGTATCAATCCTATTTTTCGGGGAACAGGCTCATCAAGGCTTCGGTAAACAATCTGTGTCCGCGCGCATCGGGATGATTGATGGAGTTCTCCAAGTATGCGGTGTACGGCAAGCCGCGCCGCCAGCTCTGGCACCAGAGCCTGCTGGCATCGGCCAGGGCAACGTTGTTTTCTGCCGCAAATTGGCGCAGCCCCTTCACGTAGGGCCGCGGGTCCTCGTCAAATTTCACCGTATTCATGGCCATCCAGTCGGGGCGGACCAGATGCGGAGTGAGGATGATGACTTCGGCCCCGGCACCGCGCAGGCGCGGGAGAATGCCGCCGTAGTGGGACTGCACCCCGGCCTCGTCAAGATAGGCATCATTCACCCACTCCATCACCACCACATCCGGCTTGGGATCGAGCACGTCACGCACGAAATCCTTCTCCCCGCCCGCCGGCGCCTCCAGATAATCGCGGCTGTTCCGTCCCCCCCACGCCGCGGTAACAAGGGTGATGTTCGCCTTCGGAAAACGCTCTTTGAGCCCGGTCGTGAACTGGTGCTGATAAACGGCCATGTTGGTCACGCTGTCGCCCCAGGCCACCAGCGTAAGC
>CAZOMH010000257.1:0-6208 GCA_964580415.1 uncultured Nitrospirales bacterium | reverse complement strand
AGTGGGTGGCGTTTCCAACCGTGGCGTCTTGACGCGGCGTTCGAGAACGGCGTGATACGCCAGTCCTCGGGCGCAGGACGCTGTCGCGGCCAACCTTCGGCCATCGCTGGTCGTGTCCAGTGGCGAGCGGCCGTTAGCGCTTGCGGTGAGGCCCAGTTGCGTCATCAGGGGCGCCGGCTCGCGCAGATTGACCGTGCCGGTGTTGAGCGGGTCGAGCGTGATGAAGTGGCAGTTGTCGAAGGACACGTGTCCCTTGCCGCGCAGGTCGGCATGGGTGGGCTCGATGAAGGGCTTCTCGCGCGACGACCCAAAGAAGCCGCAGGCGGTGAAGCGGACGGGGCCGGTGTTGGTCTCGGGCACGACGATGCGGCCGAACATCTGGCAGTTTTCAAAGGACACGCCCGCATGGCTCTGGCAGTCCTCCACAAGCACGGCGCTCGGGCAGATGTCCGCGCCGCTCTGTGTGACCAGAACGTTGGGCGAGCCCGCGGCGGTCTTGATGAAGTGAAAGCCGACCTTGTAGAAAATGGCGAACGAGTTGGAGATGAACTCCCAGTCGGTGCGGCCGAAGATGAAGGCCTCGGCATTGGCCGTGACAAACTGACCGATGGGGTCATCATCGCCGGTGTAGCCCCAGAACGGCCACACATGCACGTCCTCGATGCGGCCGATGTCATAGCACTTGTCCACGTAGATGCCCCGGTAGAGCGGGTGCATGTAAACGTTCTGGATGCAGTGGCGGGCCGACGGGTTGGTGCCGAAGTCGATGGCCTGGTACGGATTGACCAGCAGCGTGTCGCGCACAGTGCAGTGGTCCGCACCGCCCTCGGTGGAGGCGATGGTCCACGGATACGGCTTGGGCGGATTGGTGCGTGTCTGGTTGGGGTAGAAGATGATGAGGCCCTTCACCGCGCAGTTGGTGTGGAGAGCGATGAACGGCGCACCTTCGGTGCTGCCCTCGCCCGCGGTGGGAAGCAGCACCGAACCGGGCAGCGGTTCCTTGCCGTCGCCGAAGAAGGTATAAGAGTGCGGGGTGAATTCCCAAGCGCCGAGCAGTGTCACATTGGGCCGGAAACGCAGGTTGCCTGTGATGAGATAACGGCCACGGGGTACAAACACCGTCCCGCCCGCGCCTTCACCGGCTTGATGAAGCGCATCCTGAAAGGCCTTCGTGTTGTCCGTGAGGCCGTCCCCGACGGCGTTGTACGGCGGCTTGGTGATGTCAATCCAGCCGGGAGTGCCCTCCTGGCCGTATGCAGTGCCAGACAGGAAAATCGCCGACAAGACAAGGACGCCGAGTGTTCTATACCGGTTCATGGCCCGCCCTTTGTTGTTTTGTGGATACGTCGTGAGTATATGATCAAGCGTCGATCCCGGGCAATCGACAGGCGGCGGGCAATCCCGGTTTTTGGGACGTTGTTCCGTTGAATTGCGCTTTTCCGATTGCGGTTTGGCAGGCGTCGAGACGGCCCTGGGTTGTCACTTGGTTACTGTTGCCAGTTCGGGGCCATACGCGGTGTTCAGCTGCAGTTGCTGTTCGACCGCTTCGGCGGGCATAAGCAATAAGGGAAAGCAGTGATGGGACAGACGAAAAGAAACGCTATTTGGGCCGCGAAGGCTGCCGCGCTCCTCGCAATGGTGCTGGGAGGGGTGTTGTTCTGCGCAGGCAAGGCTGCAGGGGCGGCCACGGACCTGCAGTGGACTTGGATGAAAGGTTCGAATACCATCGGTCAGCCGGGGGTATATGGGACGATTCTTACTCCGGATTCGGCCAATACTCCAGGCGCCCGCGATGACGCGGTCTCGTGGACCGACCCGTCGGGCGTGCTGTGGCTGTTTGGCGGATTCGGCATGGAAAAGACCTACACCAAGGGAAGGTTGAATGACCTGTGGAAGTATGAGCCCTCCACGGGCAACTGGACCTGGATGAAAGGATCCGACACGATCGGGCAAAGCGGTGTGTACGGCACGCCGGGCGTCGCAGCGGCGGCCAACACGCCCGGTGCGCGCTACGACGCCTTTTCGTGGACCGATTCCGCGGGTGCGCTGTGGCTTTTTGGCGGTTACGGTTACGATGGGTCAGGTGACTGGGGGTGTCTCAATGATTTGTGGAAATACGACCGCGCCACGAACCAATGGGCTTGGATGAAAGGTTCCAACGGGAACACCCAAAGCGGCATCTATGGTATCAGGGGTACGGCCGCGGTGGCCAACACCCCTGGAGGACGGTATGGATCGGTTTCATGGACGGACGCGGCAGGCGCTCTGTGGCTCTTTGGGGGAAACGGCTATGACAAAAACAACAACCAGGGCGCGCTCAACGACCTCTGGAAATACGACCCCGTCACAGGCAACTGGACTTGGATGAAGGGCTCCGACACAATCAATCAAACCGGCATTTACGGCATGCTGGGCACGGCGGCTGCGGGAAACACTCCCGGCGCGCGGATCTGGAGCGCTTCGTGGACCGACGCGGCAGGTGCTTTGTGGCTTTTTGGAGGGAGCGGATTGGACGGCGAGGGCAGCGACGAGAAGCTCAATGACTTGTGGAAGTACGATACCGCCGCAAATAACTGGACTTGGGTGAAGGGTTCCAGCACGGGCAATCAGAATGGGATTTACGGCACACTGGGCACGGCGGCGGCGGGAAACACTCCCGGTGCGCGGTTCGGGGCCATCCCGGTGACAGACGCCGCGGGCGCGCTGTGGCTTTTCGGCGGTTACGGTTGCAGCGGCGACGGCACCGCGGGCAAGCTTAACGATCTATGGAAGTACGATACCAAGACGGGGAATTGGACATGGATAAAAGGCGCCGATATTATTGACCGGTGGGGCGTCTACGGGACCATCCTGACGCCGGCAGCGGACAACACGCCCGGTGCGCGCTCGGTGGGGGTTTCATGGGCAGATGCCTCGGGCGGCTTTTGGCTGTTCGGCGGAAACGGCCGCGATGGATACCAGAGCGGGTCCAGTCAAATAAACGACCTTTGGCGTATAGGCCTGCCCGATACGGCCCCGCCCACGGGAAGCATTGTCATCAACGGGAACAGCACCGTCACCAACAACCTGAATGTGACGCTCGGACTGACCTGGGCGGACAAGGGCGGTTCCGGAACAGTCCGCATGAAATTCAGCGATGACGCGGTCACGTGGACTGCGTGGGAGCCGCTTGCCGCGGCCAAGGCATGGACACTGCCCGCAGGCGAGGGATACCACACGGTTCGGGCCATGTTCCGCGACAAGGCGGACAACAACTCCATTGTATACAGCGACTACATCCGGGTGGATACCATTCCGCCGACCGGAAGCATCATTATCAACGGCGGCGCGCCGAGCACGGCCAACAGTACCGTCTCGCTGGGCCTGACATGGGACGACGGGATCGGGTCCGGGGTGAAACGCATGCGGTTCAGCATCGACGGAGCCCACTGGACGGCGTGGGAAGCGCAGAAGACGCCCAAGTCCTACACGCTGCCCGCCACGCCCGGATATTACACCGTGCGCGTGCAGTACCTGGATGCCGGAAACAACTATTCGCCGGTGTACAACGACTATATTAAGGAGGTGGCACCGTAAGCGTCGTGTGTCCGTGACGGAGGCAGCGCGCTCCAATCAGCCAAGTCCCCGGCTTCGCCGGGGACTTTCTTTTTTTTCTGTTTATTCTGTTTTTTTTTCTATTTTCTATATTTTTCTGCATTAAATTGTTTCTGCCTGCCAATGGGCGTATAGTCGAAACCGGGGAGGAGCCCGTTGCGGTTGCCTTATTTGTACAGCCGACCCGGGGCATGATTCCCAGCAAATAGGAAACGAAGGAGTATGTCGTAATGACGAAGAGCAGTAGACGCATGAATGGAGTATCGGGCTTTGCCATGCTGTTTGCAGTGGCATTGGCGTGGATATGGATGGCGGGAACGACGTCCGCCTTTGCGGCGGCAGAGGTTCAGTGGTCCTGGATGAAGGGTGCCGACGTGCCGCGTGAAGTGCCGACCTACGGCACACTTGGGACACCTGACATGGCCAACACGCCGGGGGCGCGCGCTTCGGAGGTTTCGTGGACCGACGCTTCAGGTGCGCTGTGGCTCTTCGGCGGCGGGTATACCCACTACAACGATCAGGGAACCACTTTTACAGAACTTTTCAATGACCTGTGGAAGTATGACCCAGCCACGGGGAACTGGACCTGGGTGAAAGGCGCCAACACCTTCAATCAGGCCGGTGCATACGGTGACCGAGGAAAACCCCTTGCGTCCAACACTCCCGGTGCGCGCTGGATGGCCGTTTCCTGGACCGACCCTTCGGGCAAACTATGGCTTTACGGCGGTTACGGCTATGACAGCACCGGGGCAGTCTGCTGGCTGAACGATTTGTGGCAATTTGACACGGCCACGGGGAACTGGACCTGGATGCACGGCAGTTCCACAGGGTACCAGGTTGCGGTGTATGGCTCGCTTGGCGTTCCTTCGACAGGGAACACCCCCGGCGGGCGCAGGTCGGCCGTCTCATGGTCGGACAGTGCGGGCAACTTATGGCTGTTTGGCGGACTCTACTACGATGGCGTGTCTTTGATGGACAGATTCAACGATCTCTGGAAATACACGCCATCGCAGGGGACTTGGACTTGGGTGACCGGCGACAATACGCTGGGAACAGCGGGAAGATACGGCACGCTTGGCGTGCCTTCGGCGGAGAATACCCCCGGTGCGCGTGAACAGGCTGTTTCGTGGACCGACACTTCGGGCAACCTGTGGCTTTTCGGCGGTTGGGGCAACGACACCAATGGGAACGGCTGCGACCTCAACGACCTGTGGAAGTTTGACCCGGTTACGGGATATTGGACCTGGATGAAGGGTGCCAACACGGTTATCCATGCCGGGACCTACGGCACGCTTGGCGTGCCGGCACCGGAAAACACCCCCGGTTCGCGCCAGATCGCCTGCTCATGGACCGACGTTTCGGGCGCGTTGTGGTTGTATGGCGGTCAGGGAAGGGACAGTACGGGTGCCTTTGGCAACCACCTCTGCGACCTGTGGAAGTATGACGTGGCCACGGGAAACTGGACCTGGATGCAGGGCTCTTCCATCCGTGAGCAGGCCGCGGTCTACGGCACGCCGGGCACGCCGGCAACGGCCAACACCCCCGGCGGACGCGTGTGCGGGGTTACCTGGACCGGCGCCTCGGGTGCGCTGTGGTTCTTCGGCGGCGATTTGGCCGGTTACACCTCCGCGTGGGGTTGGCGCGGCGACCTGTGGAAGTTTGTGCCGCCCGACACGGTGCCGCCCACGGGGACCATCGTCATTAACGGCAACCAAAGCGCCACGAACTCGCGCACGATGTCGATAGCGATGACCTGGTCGGACGGACCCATCGGCTCGGGCGTGGCGCGCATGCGGTTCAGCGACGACGGGGCGACCTGGTCGGCCTATGAGAGCCTGACACCGTCGAAGTCCTACACGCTTCCGGTGGGCGATGACGGTTACAGAACCATTCGGGTTCAGTTTATTGACAAGGCAAACAACCGCTCGGCTGTGTTTAGCGACTACATCCGGCTCGACCGATCAGTTCCCAAGGGCGGCATCATCATCAACAATGGCGCCCCGACCACCACGACCCAGGCGGTCACGTTGAATCTGTCCTATGCGGACATCGGGTCTGGTGTGGTCCGCATGCGTTTCAGCGACAACGGCTCCACTTGGACCAGTTGGATGTACCCCAAGGCCACGAAGGCCTATATTCTGCCCGCAGGTTTGGGTTACCACACCGTCCGCGTGCAGTATCTCGACGGCGCGAACAACTATTCGCTTGTTTACAACGACTACATCAAGATAATCGTTCCGTAAGGAGAGCGAATTTGCACTGACACAGATTGTACGAAGACGCCCCCCGGCTTGGCCGGGGGGCGTCTTTCTTTCAGAAACCGTGGGTGATGGTGCGGTTCGCCATCAGGACCCTGGCGGGGAAAGGAAATTCACTGTAGTGGCATTCTTGGAAGGCACTATCGCCGGGGAAGATCACGCATAGGGGATGGGGTCGTCCATGCCGGCGGCGGCAAAGGCTTTGAGCCGCTCGACGCAGGTGGGGCATGTGCCGCAGGCACTGTTGCCGCCGCGGTAACAGCTCCAGGTTTGGGCAAAATCCACGCCCAAGTCAAGCCCAAGGCGCACATTGTCGGCCTTGGACTGGTCGATGAGCGGGGCATGCACCGTGACGG
>CAZOMH010000256.1:0-6272 GCA_964580415.1 uncultured Nitrospirales bacterium | reverse complement strand
GATGCGCTTCCCGGAAGGCGTACTACCGATGCCCGTCATAAGGTATATCAGTATAGACCGGTCCCCCAAAGCGGTGTTGTGCCTCGCTTTGCCACCGCGTTCCCGCGGAGATTCCCCCTTCCTATTTTCTGCGGCGCGGCCGCGGACCGCGGTTCTTTGTCTGGGCTGCGGCAGCAGCCATGGCGCGTTCCCAGATCACGGCGAACTGTGCCGCGGCGGCGCGGATGCTGTACTGCCGCTGGAAGAGCCGTTGCGCGTTGGCGGCGCGGTCGCGGGCGGCGCCACGGCGTTCCAAAGCCTCATCAATGGCGTCGCGAAGCGTCTCGTCGTCGTCGGGGTTGACCCAGCGGACGGCCTCCTGCCGGGCGAGGCCGTCCGGTCCGGCGGGATCGCCGAGGATGACCGGGGTGCCTGTGGCGAATGCCTTGGCAAGCATCAGGGGGTCCACGCTGTAGGTGGGTGCGGGAACCGTCACCGGCCAGAACAGCAAGGCGCTCCACCGGTCTGCCGGGTTCTCCATGATGACCTGCTCGGGCAGGTCTGCGCGCTGCGCCAGTTCGGCGGGGGAGGGCCGTTCATCAGGGGAGTGTCCCGCCCAGAGCACGCGGCGGGCTTCGGGCCGCTTGTCAATGAGCCCCTCGCCCTCGTAGCCGCCGAGAAACGCCGCCCGGCCCTTTAGTATCCGGTCCACGCGGGGGTTGCCCGTAGTCCAAACGGCGATTTGTGCGGCGGCGTCCGCCACTTTGCCCGTGTCGTCCACATCATCAGCGGTCAGGTCAAGCACAATACCCTCGCCATACTCCGCGACGGCGGCGTGTCCCACGCCAAGGGTTTGGGGAAGGGCACCCACGCACACCACAACCCCGCCGGAGGGCACCTCCGGATGGTTGCCGCCCCCCCGTGGCGGTCCCGCATGCCGACCCGCGGCGTGCAGAACGACTTCATGCACATCAAATCCGGCGGCCCGCAGGGCCGCGACCAGCGCTCCGCCCCGAAGCGCATCGCCCGGGCGCAGGGTGCAGTAAACGACCGTCACGCGGCGCTTGCCCCCCCGGCCGGGACCGGCCAGATCGCCCGCGTAGTGGCTGCGCACGTTTTGCGCGACGGACGCTTCGGTGAAGTCGTCCCGGTCACGCCGGGTAACGGTAAGTTGTTGCCATGCGGCATTGCGCCGGTAGAGCGCCAAATAGCGGTCCACATAGACGGGGTCTTGCGCATAGGTATACTTGAGCGCCAAATCCCAGTCTTGGCCGCGGGGAAGCGATTCGGTGAAGCCCCCGAAAAGCCTGGGCAGCTCGGCCCGGTGAAAGAAGGAATTCAGGTCTATGAAATTCTTCTCGGCGAGCCGGTCGTAGGAAAATTCCAGCGCGCGTCCCGAACGGAGGAACAGGTTGCCGGCCCGGTCCACCTCCGCATCCACATAGCGCGCAAAGGCGCACCAGCGGCCGCGGCAGGTTTGCAGCGTGCGGACCATGGTTTCCAGGTAGGCCGGATGCCACAGGTTGTCCGTGTCCAGATAGGCGACATATTCCCCGCGCGCCTCAAAGAGCCCCCGGTTGCGCGCAAGGGCCGCACCGCCATGCACCAGCCGCAACGCCCGCACCCGGTCGTCACCGGCCGCGCAGGCCGTATCGGCCGTGCCGTCGTCGCTGCCGTCATCGCACACGATCAGTTCCCAGTGCGGCCAGGTCTGGTCCATGACGCTGCGGACGGCCTCGGCCACCACCTCGGCGCGGTTCCATGCGGCCATAATCACCGACACCAACGGCGCGGAGGCCGGCGGGTCGCGCCGTTCGGCGGCCAGCCGCCGTTCGCTGACGTGAAAGGCCGCCCCAAAGGCGGGCCACTCTCCCTGTTCAGCCAATGGTACCACCAACTGGTGGAAACGCGATTTGCGCCACACTTTCGGGAGCGGCGACTCGCTTGGCGGGTCCATTTCCCCGGAACGGTCGAGTTCGGGCAGGGCTTTCCAGCGGCGGAACCGGGCCATTACGACTGCGGCGTCCTCGTTGGACATGCGAAATCCGCGTTTTTTGAGGCCCAATGCTCCGGAGATGCGGCGCAGCACAAGGCCCATGCGCCACCAGGGAGAGCCCGCAGCCCGCAGAATCTCACGGTGTATCGCCGGAACCAGTTCTGTCAGATGCGCCAGACCGACTTGCGCCGCCTTTTGGTCCAACCCGTTGGATTCCAACCGGCCCAACAGATCGCGCTGCAGGGCCACCGCCTCCTCCCGCCAGGCAGTCACCCGCCGGAGCGGTCCGTCGGTGCCCGTCCGCGCCAGATGAAGCAATCCTCCCAGACGCCACCACCACAGGGCATCCATTTCCTTTGCGGCAAGGCACAAATCTTCCAGCCATTCGGAGACGAGCAGGGTTTCTTCCAGCCAATGGGCGCGCTCGCTGCGGGACAGCGGTTCCAGTTCGCGTTTTTCCGGTTGATCCTGTACCATGGGGACTTCCATATAATAACGTCACAGCGGTATCCCCGCTATCCTAACCCACCTCCATACGGCAGTCAATGCGGGCAATTCCTGCCAGGCCGTGCGGCGTGAATATGCGAAATATGCGGACGCGCGGTCCGGAATTTGCTTTTGGGGTTGCTTTTTGCCAAGGATTTGTGTTGAAGTTTGCCTTCCTATGGTGTGCCCCGCGGGAGATTTGTCTTCCCATGCTCCGCAAACGGGCCGTCATGGCACGGAAAAATGGACCAACCAGCAGAGGACGAATGCTTTGAAACTCGTTATCGTTGAATCACCGGCCAAGGCCCAGACTATTGGCAAGTTCCTTGGCCGGGACTATAAGGTGGTGGCCAGCTATGGGCATATCCGCGATTTGCCCAAGTCGGCCGATGAAATTCCCGAGGAATACAAGGCCGAATCATGGGCCCGTCTGGCGGTTGATGTGGACCACGGCTTCCGCGCGGTCTATGTGGTTCAAAAGGAGAGCAGGAAGAATCTCGCCGAGCTCAAAAAGCTGTGCAAGGAGGCCGAAGAGGTCGTTCTCGCAACGGACGAAGACCGCGAGGGAGAATCGATCAGCTGGCATCTGCTTGAAGTGCTCAAGCCGAAAGTGCCGGTCAGCCGCATTGCGTTCCACGAGATCACCAAGACTGCCATCCAGCAGGCCGTGGAATCGCCGCGGCAGGTAAACGACCAACTGGTGCGCGCCCAGGAAACACGGCGCATTCTTGACCGCCTTTTCGGCTACGAACTGTCGCCGGTGCTCTGGAAACGGGTGCGCACGGGACTCAGTGCCGGCCGGGTGCAGAGCGTGGCGGTGCGGCTGGTGGTGGAGCGCGAAGAGGAACGGCGCGCCTTCCACCGGGCGGAGCATTGGGATGTGGAGGCGAAACTCGCCTCCCAAGGCAAGGAATTTTCGGCGGGTCTCGTCTCGCTCGATGAACGCCGCGTGGCGGAAGGCAAGGATTTTGACGCCGCCACCGGGCAACTCAAGCATCCGGGCGCGGATCGGGTTGCCTGGCTGGACCGCGCCGCCGCGGAAAAACTTGCGCTGTCGGCCCTGGCCGCGGTTCCCTGGCGGGTGGTGTCGGTGGACCAGAAAGAGAGCCGCCAACGGCCCCAGCCGCCTTTTATCACCTCGACGCTGCAGCAGGCGGCGTCTTCCGCGTGCGGCTTTTCGCCGCGGCGGACCATGGAGATTGCCCAGCGGCTGTATGAAGGCGTGGATTTGGGCGAGGGCGAGCGCGAAGGTTTGATCACCTACATGCGCACCGATTCGGTCGTGCTCAGCGAACGGGCGCTGGCCGAGGCGGGCGAAGTTATCGGGAAGCTGTTCGGCAGCGGGTACCACACGCGCCGCCAGTACACGACCAAGTCGCGCATGGCCCAGGAAGCGCACGAGGCCATCCGCCCCACGCACCTGTCGCGCACGCCGGAGTCGGTGGGCCGGTACCTGAACCCCGACGAGTTGAAGCTGTACCGTCTGGTGTGGAACCGCGCGGTGGCGTCGCAGATGGCCGACGCGGAACTGCTCAAGACCACGGTCGATTTCGAGGCCAACGCCGCCGGACAGCGCGCGCTGTTCCGCGCCGCCGGACAGGTAATCAAATTTGCGGGATTCCTTCGGGTCATGGAAAACCAGACCAGGGAGGCCGAACTTCCGGCGCTTGCCGGGGGCATGACGGCCGGACCGGGCCAGCCCATTGCGCTCAACGCCGTGGACCCGGTGCAGCATGAAACCCAGCCGCCCGCCCGCTTCACGGAAGCATCGCTGGTGCGCCGTCTTGAGGAGGAGGGCATCGGCCGTCCATCGACCTATGCCCCGACCATTTCCATTATCCAGCAGCGCGGTTATGTGGAACGGGTGGGACAGGCGCTGGCGCCCTCCTATCTGGGCATTGCCGTCACCATCCTGCTGCGCGGCCATTTTGCGGAATACGTGGATGTCGGTTTCACGGCGCAAATGGAAGAGGTGCTGGACGAGATCGCCGAAGGCACCCGCGAATGGCTCGATTTCCTGACGCGCTTCTATCACGGCGACGCGAAGACAGCCTCCGACAAGGGGCTCAAACCGCGTATTGCCGCCGAAATGGGGCAGATTGAATATCCGGCCATTCCGGTGGGCAAGACCCCGGACGGGCAGACGCTTATTGTGCGGCTCGGACGGAGCGCGCCCTTCCTCCAGCGCGGCGATGGCGGCGATGGCAACGTCGTTTCCATTCCCCGGGGACTCTATTACGACGAATTGTCCGTGGGAAAAGGTCTGGAACTGCTTGCAGCCTCCTCCAAAGCGGCTGAAGGTTTGGGGGAAGACCCGAATACTGGGATGCCCGTCTATGCGTTTGTCGGCCCCTACGGCCCCTACGTCCAGTTGGGCGGCACAGGCCCCGCCAAGAGTCCCAAACCCAAACGCGCCAGCCTGCCCAAGGGCACGTCCGTTGAAAGCGTGTCGCTGGAAACAGCGCTCAATTATCTGTCCCTGCCGCGCACCCTGGGCCTGCACCCCGAAAAGAGCAAGCCTGTCGTGGTCAACATAGGCCGTTTCGGTCCCTACATCGGGTGCGACGGCGAGTTCCGCAGCCTTGGGAAGGGCGAGGATATTTTCGGGGTCACGCTGAGCCGCGCCATGGCGCTGCTCAACCAGCCCAAGGCCAGCGGGGCCAAGAAGCTCGTCAAGACCCTCGGCGCCGCGCCGGGCACTGAAACCGTAATTGATGTTTACGAGGGCCGCTACGGCCCCTATGTCACCAACGGCACCGTCAACGCCACGCTGCCCAAGACCGTCGCCGATCCGTCGCAGGTGACCATGGAAGAGGCGCTGGCGCTGCTGGCCGCCGCCGCCGAGAAGAAACCGGGCCGTCCCTTCAAGCGCCGCGGCGCACCGGCCAAGAAGGCCGCAGCCGCAAAGAAGGCCGCCACTTCGGATGGCGCCGCGCCCAAGAAAAAGGCTGCGGCAAAGAAGAAAGCCGCCGCGAAAAAGAAGCCGGCCGCGAAGAAACCGGCAGCGGTCAAGAAAAAGGCGGCTGCCAAGAAGAAGCCGGGCGTCTGATTAGTCAGACTGCGCAACGAAGTCACGGCCTGCAGCGGTGGTCCGCTGCAGGCCGTGTTGTTTTCACCACGCACCGGCTGCTGCCGGTGCTTTCGAAGCCTGCCTTGTCCGGCGCCTATTCTCCCACGAGGACCATCCAAAGCACGCCGAAGCGGTCATAGGTCATGCCGAAGAACGGGGAGAAGAAGGATTTGGCCGGAGGCGCCAGCACCTGTCCGCCCCCGGACAGGGCGGTGAAGATGCGCCCCGCCTCGGCTTCGGTGGACACGGTAATTGCCTGCGAGAAGCCATGAAATTTGGGCTGGCCCGTGCAGCGGCCGTCGGAGGCCCACACCACGGTGTCGCCGACGCGGAAGCTGCAGTGCATTACCTTGTCGGCCATGTCCGGCGCACATCCGCCGGGGTCGGGGTTGTCTTTGTAACGCACCAGTTCCGTCACTTCCGCACCCAGCGCGGCGCGGTAGAATTCGAGCGCCTCGTCGCAGCGTCCCTCGAAGAACAGGTAAGACTGTATGTGCATGTCGGTTGCTCCTTATCGTTCGTTGTTATGCAGCTGCACCATTGCAACACCCGTCCGAAAGGCGGTAATTCCCCCGGCTTTCCGGTGCCAAGTCTGGCCGTTATGCCCGGGAAACGCGGAGCATATTCACCCCGACTTGTTACTTTTCGCGAAATTCGCCATTTGGCGATGGTATGGTGTATACTTGTGTCAATGCAAGAAGAGGAAATCTCTCACGCCGGATCGGGGTCAGGCAGCGTTTG
>CAZOMH010000255.1:0-6298 GCA_964580415.1 uncultured Nitrospirales bacterium | reverse complement strand
GTGGCTGTCGGATCGCGGCTTTGGCGGCATGGCGACGAACGTCAACTTTACCGACTACCTGCGCAACGAGGACAACTGGAAAGGATTGAAACGCGGCGTGGAAGAGGCCAAGAAACGGGGCATGTCACTCTGGCTGTATGACGAACGGGGCTATCCCTCGGGCAATGCGGGCGGCCAGACCATGGAGGGGCATCCCGAATGGGAGGCGCGGGGGTTGCTGATTGCGCAGACGGAAAGCCACGGCGGCTGGGTCGCGCTGGCCTGCCCGCCGGGAACGATAGTCCGCGCAGCGGCCTTTCCTGTCGTGGCGGGACAGTTGAAACTCGACAGCGCGGTGGACATTGCCGGGGCGATGAACCAGGGAACGCTGTCCTGGGAGGCGCCGGAGGGGGACTGGCGCGTAATGGTGATAACCGAAAGCCCGCTTTATGAGGGGACGCACGCGGCGATGAGTCTGGCGGACAAGCTGCCCTACATCAACCTCCTGATGGCCGAGCCGACCGGGCGTTTCCTGGAGCTTACGCACGATGCCTATGCGGCGCACTTTGGGGAAGATATCGGGGAATGGTTCCTGAGCACGTTTACCGATGAGCCCTCGCTGATGAGTCTGTTCATGCGGCCGCAGCCGTGGTCCGTGCTGCCGTGGTCGCCCGACTTTCCCGCAGCGTTCGAAAAGCGCCGCGGATATGCGCTGGACACCGTGCTGCCGCGTCTGGCCTGGGGCAGCGGCCCGGAAACGTCGAAGGCCCGGTATGACTTCTGGCGTACCGTGGGCGACCTGGTTTCAGAGAACTATTTTGGCCAGATTCAGAACTGGTGCCACAACCACGGCGTACTGTCGGGCGGTCATTTGCTCGCGGAAGAAGCCGTTCTGGCACACGTGCCGCTGTACGGCAATTTCTTCCAGTGCGTGCGGCGGCTGGATGCGCCCAGCATGGACTGCCTAACGAGTATTCCGCACGAGGTGCCGTGGCAGGTGGGCCGGCTCATATCGAGTGCGGCCGACTTGGAGGGACGCACCGTGACGATGAGCGAGTCGTCGGATCACAGCCAGCGGTGGCGGCCGGAGGGCGACAAGCGGCCCAAGTACACCGTTTCGGAGGAGGAAATTCGGGGTTCCTACAACAGGCTTATCGTGAACGGCATCACGACGTTCACCAGCTATTACGCATTTGAGGGACTGGGCGCGGAACAGCTTGTGCGGATGAACGAATGGGTGGGACGCTGCTGCACGACGCTGCAGGGCGGCCACCAGGCGGCCGACATAGCGGTGGTTTATCCGGCGGAGACGATGATGGCGCGGTTCGCGCCGGGCAAGTATTGGGTGGGTGATTCTCCCCGCGCGGCGCGCAAGGTGCAGGAACTGTATGAAGAGGCGTCGCTGGGTCTTTTCAGGGCCGGGCGCGATTTCACCTATGTGGACGGGCAGGCGCTGGCGGAGGCCAAGGTGAAGGACGGCGCGCTGCGGGTGCGCGACCTGGCGTGGCGCGTGGTTGTGCTGCCTTGTGTGGACACGCTGCCGGTGAAGGCTTGGGAAAACATTGCCGCGTTGTGGCGGAGCGGCGGCGGGGTGATTGCCCTGGGCGCCCTGCCGGTAAACAGCGAAAGCGAGTTCCCCTCCCCCGCTGTCCAGTCGCTTGCACGGGAAGTGTTTGGTGACGGCGAGGGTGCCGCGGTGCGCGGCAATGATGCGGGCGGTTTCGCGTTGTATTTGGGCGCCGGACAAGAAGGGCTTCTTGCCCGCGGTATTTCGGCGTTCCTGGCGCGGGATGTGGAACTGCCGTCGGGCGCGCCGCTGCACGCGACGCACCGGCGGATCGACGGGCGGGACGTGTATTTTGTGATCAATGACAGCGCGGAAATGTGGTCGGGAACCGTCGGGTTGAACGGCACCGGCGCGGGTGAGCAGTGGGACCCGCGCACGGGCGAACACGGTCCGGTGGCGGACGCGAAGGCGGCTGCGCTGACGCTCGCACCGTACGGCGGCATGTTGTTCCGGTTTGATGCGGCGGCGCTTCCTGAGAAGAAGCCGGCAGTGTCGGGGTTGATACCGGGGCTGGAAGTGGAAGAACTGCCGCCTGCCGGAGCGCCCAACATGGGCAAAGGCGAGTTTGTGGAAGCCAGCATGGCGGCCGTGACGGAACAGGGGCCATGGACCGCTTCCGCGACAATCACCAAGAGCGATACGGACACATTTCTGTTCCTGACCTTTGCATGGCCGCAGAACCTCGATCTGACCGGGGCGGAATACCTGGTGTTTGACCTTGAGGTGCCGGACGGACAGGAGGGCGGCCAGCGGTTGCTCGGCATTTTGCGGGATGAACGCGGTGTCGAGTATCTCTACGACACGCAGGTCGCGCTGGACGGTTCCAGAAAGGCGCGGGCCTATTTACCCGTGAGGGGATTTGTCCGGGCGGGGTGGGCGCCGCGTCCCGAGGGGTCGATTGATTTCTCGAAAATCCGGGAAATACGCATGGGCTGGGGCGGGTACAAGGGGCACGAGGGTGACAAGGTTGTGTTTGGAACTTCGGCACCAAGGGTGTGCGGGGGCGCGGGAGCACAATTGGGAATGACCAAGTAAGAAGCAGGAATTGAAACATACCGCAGGGCGGGTTGTTATTTGTCCGGTCTTTCCGGGATGCGGGTTTCAAAGAATTCAACAACACGCGCGACTGAGTCGTCGAACTTCTTGCCGCCCCAGCCGTGGCCTTCGCCGTCCATGACGACGAGTTCCTGCGGGACGCCGGCCTTTTCCAGGGCGGCGTGGAGGAGTTTGGCCTGGCTGAGATCGACAATGTCGTCCTTGGTGCCATGGAAGGAAATGACGGGGGGATTCTGCGCATCCACGTAGGTAATAGGCGACGCTTGCGCGAGGATGGGGGCGTTGCGGTCCGAGGTGCCCCAGACGTTGACCAGGATGTCCCTGGCGCTGGCCGCCATCTTCTCCGCTTCCGGCGAACTGTCCTTTGGGGTAAGATTCCACACGCGCATGTCGGTCGGGCCGTAGAAATTGGCGACTGCCTGTATGGTACTGGACACGCCGGGATTGCCGCCGTCGCCCTCAAGGCCGCCCTTCGGTCCCATGAGGCCGAGCATCAGCGAGAGGTGTCCGCCGGCGGAAAAGCCGGAGGCGTAGATGCGGTCCGGGTCAATGTTCAGTTCCTTGGCGTGGGCGCGCATATAGCGCACGGCGCACTTGCAGTCCTCAATCTGGGCGGGCCATTTGTATGCGGGCGCGAGGCGGTACTCCACATTGCCCGCAACAAAGCCCTTGGAGGCGAGCGTTTTGGCGTAACTTTCGATGTCTCTTTTGGCTCCTGCCGCCCATGCGCCGCCATGGATGCAGACAACGGCGGGAAAGGGGCCGTCGTCCGAGCGGGGCCGGGCGATATCCATCTTGAGGTCAACGCCGTCGGCGTGGCCATAGATTACGTCGGTCGTATAAGCGGGACCGGCCGCGGCGGTGAGGGTGGGAATTGCGATGGCGAGGATGGTTGCCAGTACGGCACCGGCAACAATCCAAAGGGGATAGATGAGATGTTCAAAACGTCTTAAGGAAAGGTTTCGTTCCAGCATGGTTCCGTTCTCCTGTGGATGAGGATATATCAGTGACGGGCGAGAGGCAAGGACCGCGTGCAAGCCAGCCCCAACGGGGCTGGGGCGCGCTGGGACGCGGGAAATTTCCATACTACTATGGTCTGTCTCAAAATTTTCGCAAGACGCGAAGATTCTGATGTATGTGGAGCATACACCCCCCGGCCCTTCGCAGGGGGGACCTAAGACTTCTGTCCCCCTCATCCTCAAGGGGGGGCCTAAGACCGCGCGACCCGGGACTCTTTTGGTTGCGGCTGTGCTGCTCCAGGATAATCCGCAGATATGGCAGAAACGGATCGGATGGTGTAGGATGGCGCAGACCTTCAAAACAGGAGACGCGACGCATGGACGGGATAACGAGACGGGATTTTGTGCAGCGGACCGCCATGGCGGCGGCCGTGACGGGACTGGGGGCGGCGGCTGTCGCAGAAGAGATTAAGCCGGTTCGGGTGGGACTGGCGGGTGTGGGCAACCGGGGCACGGCGCTGTTGAACACCCTCCTTTCTTTGCCGGGGGTGAGTGTGCCGGCGGTATGCGATGTTGACGGGGCCGCGGCCACGCGCGCGCAGGACCTCGTTGAGAAGGCCTGCGGGAAACGGCCGGAAGCCTACACGGCGGGTGACCGGGACTGGGAGCGGCTGTGTGTCCGGGACGATTTGGACGCGGTGATGACGGCGACGCCGTGGGAATGGCACACACCGATCATGCTGGCGGCGATGCGCGCGGGCAAGTACGGGGCGACCGAGGTGCCGGCCGCGCTGACACTGGAGGAATGCTGGGACTTGGTGGGGACGTCAGAGGAAACGGGCAAGCCCTGCATGATGCTTGAGAATGTGAACTATTTCGAGAATGTGCTGGCGGTGATGCGGATGGTGCGCGAGGGGGTGCTGGGCGATATGCTGCACTTTGAGGCGGGCTACCAGCATGAATGCCGATCCTACTATTTCACGGAGAAAGGCGAAGTGACGTGGCGGGGCAGGCACCTGGCGGAGAAGAATGGGAACCTCTACCCCACCCATCCCATTGGACCCATCGCGTGGTGGGGCAATGTGAACCGGGGCGACCGTTTTGTGACGCTGTCGAGCGTGAGTACGAAATCGCGCGGCTTGAAGTCTTATGCGACAGAGAAGTTTGGCGCCGACCATCCGCTGGCGAAGCGCGACTACGCCATGGGCGATGTGAACACGACGTTGTTGCGGACCCGGAACGGCCTGACGGTAACGCTGTATTTCGACATGTGTACGCCCCGGCCCTACGACCTCATCTTCCGTGTGCAGGGCACAAACGGGTTGTTGATGGTCGGCAATGACAAGGCGTACATTGACAAGGTGTCCCCGCAGGAACATGCCTGGGAGCCGTTTGCGCCGTATGTGAAAAAGTATGCGCACCCATTGTGGACGGACCTGGAGACGGAGGCTGTGAAGAATGGCGGGCACGGCGGCGGCGACTACATTGTGGTGCAGCAGTTCGTGCAGGCGGTGCGCAGGGGCGTCCAGACCCCGCAGGATGTGTACGACGCGGCCACATGGAGCGCCATTGTTCCGCTGACGATGGACTCTGTGGCAAAGGGCGGGACGCAGGTGGAGTTTCCCGATTTCACGAAGGGGAAATGGGAGACCAATCCGCCGATCCCGGTCATGGGAGCATGACGGAGGAAGAATTGGCCACAGAAAGCACGGTGCGGCCAATGGCCGCAACCAAAGAGAAGCAGTTTAACCACAGAACGGCACGGAATTGCCTGGAGCAGCATAGCCGTAACCAAAAGAGTCCCGAGTCGCGCGGTCTTTGTCCCCCCTTTGAGGACGAGGGGGGGCAGAAGTCTTAGGTCCCCCCTGCGAGGGGCGAAGGCCCGAAGGGCGGGGGGTGGTCCCCATATTGATCGAGCGAGGCGGATGACGGAGGCGGTGATTACTTCAAGAACCACCCGGCGGGGATGGATTCGAGCCAGAGGGACAGGCCGCCGTCGTAATTGAAGTAGGTCAGGAGAGCGCGGTTTTCGACCCAGGTGACGGCGGGATAGGCCCATGCATCCCCGGATTTGTCCTGGACGTTTTTGAAATTGGTCCAAGTCTCCCCCTCATCCCTGGAAATGGCGGCGGTAAAGGGGTTGCGCGAAGGGGCGCCGGGGTTGTGGTTCCACACGGCCAGAATTTCTCCGGTGTCCGGAATGCGCGACAACGAAACGGGCGCGGCGGTTCCCTCAAGCGGAGTCGCCGCGGGATCACTCCAGGTCTCTCCCCCGTCACCGGAGACGGTTTTGTACTGTCCGCCCAGTCCGGTGCGGAGGAGCATCAGGACGCGGCCGTCCTTGAGTTCGATGCAGGCGGGTTCCCAGCATTCGCCCTTGGCGGGTTTTACCCGTTTGGAGTCGTGCCATGTTTCGCCGTCATCGTCGGAGATGCAGCAGTAACTGTCGCCGTTTTCCCACGCTTCGAGCAGGATGCGCCCGGTCTTTAGGCGTATGCAGCGGCCGTTGGTGAGGCCGGTGTACTTGGCCGCGGGGCTGAGTTGTTTCGGGTTGGTGAAAGTCCTGCCGTCGTCGGCGCTGGTGCGCATCATGACGCGGCAATCCTTGTCCTCGCTGTTCTTCTGACAGTAGAACAGGGCGATGCGGTTGTCCTTGAGGCGCAGGAAGTTCACTTCCATCACGTTGCAGCCGCCGTCGTTCTCGACGAGTGTGTACTTGCCGGTCCAGGTGCGGCCG
>CAZOMH010000254.1:0-6311 GCA_964580415.1 uncultured Nitrospirales bacterium | reverse complement strand
ATCTTGAGCAGGCCGATCTTCTCGACGCTTTTCATTTCCGCCTGGGTGACCACTGTTTCCGAATTGGCCGCCTTGAACAGCGCCACGTGGTCGGTCAGGTCATGGTCGCAGATCACCACGCCCGCCGCATGCACGCCGACGCTGTTAATCGTGCCCTCCAGGCGCAATGCGAGCCGCCAGAGCCGCGCCACCTGCGGGTCCTCCTGCACAAGGCGGCGCAGTTCGGCCTCCTCGCTGAGCGCGTCGGCAAGCTTCTTCTTCGGATCGGCCGGCAGCAGGTTGCAGATGCGGTTCACGTCGGACAGCGGCATGGCCAGCACGCGGCCCACGTTGCGCACCACGTTGCGCATGAGCATGCGGCCGTAGGTCACGATTTGGCTCACATTCTCGGCGCCGTAGCGCTCCCGGGCGTAGGTGATCATTTCTTCACGCCGCCAGAAACAAAAGTCGATGTCAAAGTCCGGCATGCTGACGCGCTCGGGATTCAGGAACCGCTCGAAGAGCAGGTTGTACCGCAGCGGCTCGATGTTCGTGATGCGCAGCGCATAGGCCACGATGCTTCCCGCGCCCGAACCGCGGCCCGGACCCACCGGTATCTTCACCGACCGGGCATGGTTGATAAGGTCCCATACCACCAGGAAGTAGTCGGTAAACTTCATTTTCTCTATGATGTCGAGTTCGAACAGCGCGCGATCCACGTGCGTCGCCGGCACCGGGTCCCCGTAGCGCTGAACGAGGCCCCGCGTCACCAGTTCCTTCAAATAGTCCTGTTTTGTGTACCCCGCGGGCACGGCATAGTCCGGAATCAGGCGCATTTCGCCGGGCATCTTGAATTCGCAGCGCTCGGCCACCAGAACCGTGTTGGTCACGGCCTCGGGCCAGCGGGCGAAAAGTCCGCGCATCTCCTCGGGAGTACGGAAATAATACTCGTTGCCCGACATGCGCATGCGGTCCGGAGAGTCCAGCGTCTTCTGCGTCTGGATGCACAGCAAAATCTCGTGCGCCTCGTAGTCCTCACGGTCGGTGTAGTGGCTGTCGTTCGTGGCGATGTGCAGCAGCCCGTGGCGTTGCGCCAGGTCGAAGAGCAGCGGATTGATCTGCTCCTCCTCCTCCATGCCGTGGTTCATCATCTCGATGAAGAACCCGTCGCGTCCGAATATCTCCGCGTATTTCTCCGCAATCTGGTCGGCCTCGTCCAGATTGCCGTGCCGCAGCAGCCGCGGAATACGACCGCCCAGGCACGCGGAGGAGGCCATGAGCCCCTTCGAATACTTCGCCAGCAGATCGTCGTCCACACGGGGTTTGTAGTGGCGCCCCTCGATGTGCGCGATACTGCTCAGCTTGCACAGGTTGTGGTAGCCCTCCTCGTCGCGGCACAGCAGCACCAGGTGATCGGAAGCGTCGGAGGAGGACTTGCCGGACTTGTCCTTGTGCGTTGTCGGCGACACGTACAGTTCGCATCCGATAATGGGCTTCACCCCCGCCTCTTTGGCCGCGTAATAGAATTCCATGGCGCCGAACAGGGTGCCGTGGTCGGTGATGGCGCACGCGCCTATCCCGTACTCCCTGCAGCGCGCAATGATGTCCTTGGTCTTGCTCAGCCCGTCCAGCAGGCTGTAGTGCGTGTGAACGTGCAGGGGGACGTATCCGGCCGTGTTTTCCATGCTATTCAAAGTACTCCAGCAGCAGTTTGACGGCCGCGTCCGCCGTCTGTGCCTTGATCTCTTCGCGCGTTCCCGAGAACTGGCGGCGGATAACCGCCGTCCCGTCCCCGCGCGCCACGGCGATATACACCAGTCCGACGGGCTTTTCCGCGCTGCCGCCGGTGGGCCCCGCAACTCCCGTCACCGCAAGGCCGTAAGTGCTTCCCATCAGCCGCCGCACGCCCCCGGCCATGTCCCGGGCCGTCTCCTCGCTCACCGCGCCATGCGCCGCCAGGACCTCTTCCGGAACCCCCAGCAGCGCGTGCTTCACCGTGTTGTGGTAGGCAACCACGGCACCCAGGAAATAGGCGGACGCACCCGACACATTGGTCAGCCGGTGCGCGATCAAGCCGCCCGTGCAGGACTCGGCGGTGGCAAGAGTCATCCCCGCCTGGATGAAATAGCTGCCGACTTCCTCTTCAACGCTTATGTTTGATGACGCAGACATGGCCGTGTTCTCCCGCGGCGCGCCGTTGCCGGACCTCCGCCGCTATTTGAACCACACCTTCAACGTGCAAATCTCAAAAGGATGCATCTCGAAGCGCACGGAATTGTCCGTGACCGCCATCTTGCGCACACTTTCCTCCATAAGGCTGCATTCTTCGACCGAACGCACGGACCGCTCAAAGCGCACCGTCACCGGGCCGCGAAGGTTGCCCGCCTCGTACAGGCGCACAATCACCGCGCTGTCCTTCTCGGCCTTCTTCACCGCCTCGACCACGACATTGGCCGCGTCCAGGCTTAGCAGTCCCACGGACGCCGCGCCCACGCCGGTCATCGCATCGACAACGCCGTCGGGCAGCGCGGCCAGCGGCACGTTCAGCGCGTAGGCTTCGCGCACCACCGTCTCCACGGAAAACCCGCCCAAGTGCGGCAGCAGCGCGTAGGTGAATGCGTGCGCGCCCTGATCCGCCCCGGGATCGGGCCCCTGCGGGGCCTTGAGCAGCGTCAGTGAAACCATGTCCTCCAGCGTGTCATGGCCGTATTTGCAGTCGTTCAGCAGCGCCACCCCGTACCCCGCCTCGGACAGATCAACCCATTTGTGCGCGCATACTTCAAAGCGCGCCTGATCCCACGACGTGTTTGCGTGACGGGGCCGCACGGCGTGTCCGAACTGTATCTCGTTGCGCCAGGTATCGGCCCGCACATCAAGCGCAAAGCCCACCTTGAGCAGCGTATGCCGTTCGCGCCAGTCCACCGCGGTGCGGAAATCGATCCGGCGCGAATGCGCATAGAAGACCGCATCCTGCGTCAGCGTCGATGCCCGGCCGATCTTCCACACGGACCGGATCGTCATGAACAGCGGGCCGTCCTCGATCACCGTGCGGTCAATCAGCCGGTCCTCGCCGCGCACGGTGTCCCGGTAGTAGCGATCAATGTCCCAGGCGTCCCAGTACAGCGGCATGTCTTCCGCCGTGTAGAAATCGTTCAGCCTTCCGCCCTTGCGGACCACCTGGCGCGCCGCCTTCAGGTCCAGCAGTCCGGTTATCTTGCCCGCCTTGTCAAAAGTCACCGCATAGTGCGGGGTGGTGAGCGTGTTGCCGCGCATCTTGAAGACACTGGCGGCCGTACAGGCGTTTTCGGCGCCCGCGGCGACCGACGTGACCGACAACGCGTCCACCCTGGCCAGTACGGCAAGTCCATTCGAACACTTTTGCGCCGGCAACGGCCGCCCCCCGGCATCCACCGCGCCGACACCGTCCGCATCGGGAAGTTCGACAATCTCCTCGCGGTCCCAGCCCAGCGCATTGGCCGTCAGCCACGCCTTTCCCGGCGGTCCCGCCAGTCCTTCACCAAGCGCCCGGACCGCAGCGTTGCGCAGCGCGCCCAACTCGTCCCCAACCCACTCCAGTTCTTCCAGCGCGGTCTGATAGACCTCGCGGATGGATGTGCCCGGCAGAATGTCATGGAACTGGTTTGTCAGCAGCGTCCGCCAGCACCGCTCGATCTCCGCGGCGGGATAGGGATGCCCCCCGGCCATGGCCATCGCGCAATAAAGTTCCGTCTCGCGCAGCAGCAGTTCGGTCGTGCGGTTGGCCTTCTTCATCCGCGCCTGGGTTGTGTAGGTGCCGCGGTGGTATTCGAGGTACAGTTCGCCCACCCAGCGCGGCAGGGGGCGCTTCTGTTCGCGGATTCCCTGCAGGAACCGCGACACGTTGGCGAACTCGGCCTTCGGACACCCCTCCAGATCGGCCATGCGCTTTTGCCGCTCACACATTTCACGCGTGGGTCCGCCGCCGCCGTCGCCCCAGCCGACAGAAGCAAGCACGCGGTCCTGGTTCTCCTTTTCCTGCACATAGTCCCACGCCTCCTTCATCATTTCGGGGATTATGTCGGCGTTGTAACCGTGGGCCCGCGTGGTGATGAAAGCGGTGAAAATCTCCGTGCCGTCGATGCCCCGCCACCAGAAGGTGTCGTGGGGGAACCGGTTCGTGTCGTTCCAGTTGATTTTGCTGGTCACGAAATTGACGATGCCCGACTTGCGCAGTATCTGCGGCAGCGCGGCCGAATAGCCGAACACGTCCGGCAGCCAGAGCGTGTCCCCCGTGTAGCCGAACAGCTGCTGGAACTTCTTGCGGCCCTCGAGCAACTGCCGCACCAGCGCCTCGCCGCCCGACACATTGCAGTCCGCCTCGACCCACATGCCGCCGTTGGGTTCCCAGCGCCCCTCTTTCACGCGCTTCTTGATGCGCGCAAGCACCCCCGGATAATGCTGCTCGGCCATGTCGTAGAGCACCGCCTGCGACTGCTGGAAGGTCAGCGCCGGATATTCGTCCATCAGGTTCAGCACCGTGGAGAAGGTCCGGGCCGCCTTGCGGATCGACTCGCGCACCGGCCAAAGCCAGCCCACGTCGATGTGCGCATGGCCCACCACGCCGACAACCGGCGTGCTCGGACCGTTTTTCCGCGCCAGCAGCGGCGCGATCACCGTCCGCGCCGCTTTGGCCGACTGTTCCAGCGTGTCCTCGTCGTGCCACTCCATCGGCACCAGGTCGAGCGCCGCATTCAGGGTGTCAAGAATCTGCGCGCGCCGAAGGGAGTTTTCGTCCAGCATCATTGCCGTGCGCAGCAGCACATCGGCCTCATACCACAACGCCGTCACCGTCTCGCGCTCTGCGACCAGTTCACTCGCCGAAATGGCCAGCGGCGGGTCGGTGGTCGACCAGCCCACCGAGTGCATGGTCTTCTGAAAGTTGTTGAACGGGTCCACTTCCCACACCGGATGCCCCGCATAGGCTTCAATATGCAGGCTAAATTTCTCCCCCCCCTTGGCCTTGCGCACCAGCAGGGCCTCCGGATGGTAGGGATCCATACCGCCGAAAGGCGTGCCGTTGACATACAACAACCGTTCAAAGTCTGTGGTCTGACGGTAGTACACCCGCCGCCCGCGCGCTTCGGGGGGAATCACCGCCGTGGCCCGAAACCACACTGAACCCCAGTGCGCACCCCATTTCGAGCCGATTGGCGCCGGTTGCCAGTCCATTATTGACGGCACTTCGCGAAAGTGTTCCATGGTCTCGGCGGCTTCAAGCGAAACCGGACCCACAGTTGCATAACGCCACGTTTGCAGCTTGTCAATGCGGCGGCGGCACTTCTCGGATGCTTTCGGAGGAATCATCGCACTACTTTCGTAAATGGGGATTGCACCACTGAATTATAGCCTGTCTCAGACGCTCTTGGTCACCACTAAAACGGCCCCCTCCCCGCAAAAACGAGTGTAGTCCATGCCTGCGGCTGATTTCCATGGCTACGCGCTCAAGCCTCCCCCCCCGCTTGCCAAGCGCCCATCCTTTCGGCTGCACAGGCAGTCACGTATTCAATACCAAGCGGAGTAGTTGACAATAACCACGGCCTTCTATATACTCATGCAAGTTGAGCGGCTTTATAATCTATTGGACGTCGGGCACGCACCCGGCACAGGCCGTTCGCAATGGAACAGGAATAACATCACGGCCGATGCAAAGTTTAGAGGCGAAAGGAGGTATGAGCAACCAGACGCCCAAAGGGCTTACCTCGCTGCTTCGGCTGAACCCCGGAATGATGTGCCCATAGTCGGTTCCCGCATGTGCGGCAAACCGCGCGCCTGAAAGGGCGTGAAACAACAGAATGATGAATTGACAGCATTAGGAGAACGCATCATGCGTACACTCAAAGCATTGGTTATTGCCGCGCTGGTACTGAGCATGTCCGGCGTGGCGCTTGCCGAACTTCAGAACGTGGAAGTCGGCGGCAAACTGCAGATTCGCGGCAACTACTGGCGGCTTGACAAGCAGGGCGCCACTTCCTCCGTCGAACAGCGCACCGCGCTGAACGTCAAGGCGGACTTCACCAACGACGTCAGCACCTTCATCGAGTTCGACAGCTACGGTGACTGGGGCCAGGCGTTCCGGTCCGACTACCTCACCGGCATTGACAGCCGCGGCGGTTCGGATGTGGACCTGTACCAGGCGTACGTCAACGTGAAGAACCTGTGGGGCACACCCCTGAGCCTTCGCGTCGGCCGCCAGGAACTGTCCTTCGGCGCCGAATTCCTGCTGGGCAACAACAGCACCGCCCCCTATTTCACCGGTCTGTCCTTTGACGCGCTCCGTCTGACCTACGCAACGG
>CAZOMH010000253.1:0-6311 GCA_964580415.1 uncultured Nitrospirales bacterium | reverse complement strand
GCGTTCTCCTCCAGCGAGCTGGGCGACAGCGTGCCCAAGCGCGCATTCGCGAACTGGCTTATTGCAGGGGCGGGAGAGGACGGAAACAACTACATCCTTGCGGTGCGCATGTCGTCCACATGGCAGTCGGGGACTAGTTTGAGCTTTGACCTCATCAATGCGGTCATGCAGCCCTACTACCAGGATCTCACGACAGGCGACTACCATATCCTGCCGGTGCCGTACAACGACAGTGGTCCAGTGGACAAGTACACCCCCGACTTTTTCAAGGGCGAGCAGCTCACCCCGGACACCGCCTACTCCGCAAGTTTTGGCGTGTTTGACATGCAGAGCGGAATCAACCAGGGCTGGCGCCTCAACCAGTGGAACGAACAGCAGTTCACGTACACCCCCGTTGCTCAGTTTGCCCGTCCGCGCTGGGACCTGGCCACGCAGACGATCCAAAGTGTCATGGGCGAGATCATGGACATGCGCCAGCTCTTCTCTGTGGAGACATGGGTGCCTGTCCTGGGCATAGACGCCCACTCGGCAACGGGAACCGGGCAAATCTCACTGCTGAATATGGTCATGACAAACGTGGGCGGCGACCCGTATGCGGCGCCGGGGGCGAACGGATTTGATCCCCGGAGCGGTTTGGAGAAAATGGAGGGCCACCATACGGCCGCCTCCAGTGCCCACTATGCGGTTGACCAGGATTGGGCTTTCAACGGGTTGTGGGTATGGCACGACACCAACGGCAACGGGAAGTTTGATCCGCCCACGCCCTCGGGCACCAGGGGCATTACGTTTACCGACTATCCGATGTACCCGGCGGACCTGACCGGACTTGCCGAGGAACTTCAAACCGGCGACCCGGGGATCATGAAGTGGCACTATGAGCCGTTTCCTCCGGGTGGCGGCGACCCGTGGTGGAGAATTCAGCTCAGTATGACCGGCGGCCGCCGCCGCGATCCGGGTGAAACGCCCACGGGTTATTTCGACGCGACCCCCGACTCGTGGGGCAGCGACAATTACTACGCGCCCCAGATGGACTATTTTGTCGTCATGCGTCCGGACAGCGGAGTCATGGATATTTCCGGCCAGCAGGGCGACGGTGTGGGAATGAATTTGGGTGCCACCACGCGGGCATTCGTGGAACCGCGCCGTTGGAATCCCCGCGCGAACCAGACCTATGCCGCGTATCCTTATGGTCATTGGGCGGGAGGAATGCTGTTCAGCGATCAGGTGGATGTGGAGATGCTCGACTACCACGGCTTCCACAAGGGCGAGAGCGATACCGACGCGGCACTCTTCTTTTACCAGGATTCAAAAGCATGGGATACCGTTTGCGACCCCAAAGAGTATCCCTGCGGCCGGGTGCCCGGAACCTCGCCCGATGCCGACAATCCAAACACGGTTGAAGTATACCGCGAATATCCCTGGTGGCCCGAGCGCACCAACAACCAGGATGTTGTCAAGCCGCTTCGCTGCGGCGCGGAAGTGCATGATTTGGCGCTTACCTACGCCACTGACAACCGTTACTCAAAAATCACACCCATTATGGTGGGACAGCAACTGGGTGATTTCTTTGACCTTCCCGACGTCTTTCCATCGCCGGAACTGCCGGGATATGGCATTGGATTGACATCGGTGCGGCAAGCCCGCGGGTTAACCGCATTCCCGGACGGCCGAAGTACTTCGAGTATATGGCTGGATCCGGCGTTCATTAACGCCGGTTTGATTACCGGCACCGGATATGATTATCTGTACGCCACCACGCTCAGTTTGTCGGGCAGTTTCACCGCCTCCGCCCTTGTCCAATTCTACGGACTGCAGGAACTCAACTTCTTTACACGCAACAACCCATGGATATTTCCGGACATAATCTACAACCCGCGCGGGGCGGACGAAGTGGCGACCACGCAGTACGCCTTTGAGACAGTCCCGTTTGCGCTTGTCCAGGACCAGTACGATCCGACCCTGCGCGAACCCCGCTCGAGTTACTGGCCCTCCCCGCCCACGCAGCCAATCCTGCCGCGGTATTCCACATGGTCGGCGTACCAGGGCAAGGGTGCCATTATCAACTGGGGCGAGAAAAGCCGCTGTTATCTGGCGAACGACGGGGGTAACAATATACCTTATACCGCAGATGGCATCTCCAATACGGGAGCGGCCACCTACGCCGACGACGTGTACGTGTTCCTGCTTGATGATCCCAAACTGGGGGCCATTACCGGCAATCTCGCCGGGAAATGGCTGGTCGACAGCATGGGTGGCCGCTTTGAAATCCTGTCCAACTCGGACACCGCGCTCACACTGCGCAACGGCCATGCCGCCTACCTGGGCAGGGAACTGGCATCGGGCGGCGGCGACCTGGGCCTGCCGCAATACCCCTATGGCGTGCAGCCGGGCATCGCAAACGCGGTGGAACGCGGCCACTGGATGGTGGTTGAGGATACCCTCCAGCGCGGAACCTATCCCCGTATAGACGATTGGCGTCCAGATGCGCTGAAAGACTCGACCAAGGCATGGGCGGCGCGCCTGTTGCGGCAGTATGTGGAGCCGGAATGCATGCCGACGGCCATGCTCGGCCTGAACCTGTGCGGCACCAACGACCCCGTCGTTCTCGAGTACGGGCCCGTTTCCCTGAACGGGCTTACCGTCGCATTCTGGGGTCCGGAGTTTGATCCCTCCCAGTTAATCGGCCTCGACCCGAACGGCGAATTGTACGCCGCCGGTGTGGTGTTGTACGAAGACACAAACAAGAACGGTGTATTTGACGGACCGCTGTTTGCCCTCGGTTCCACAACACCCACATTCCGTGACCGTGTGGTGCCGCTGGAAGCCGGTTCCCTGGCCTGGTCGGTCAAACCGGAACCTGTTGATTTGGACGGCGACTACAAGGCCGACGATATCAGTGGTGACGGAGTCGTCTTCTTGGGCGATCCCACCAACGCCGAAGACGTGGCGGCGCTCACTTCCGAAGAACGCGTCAAGTGGGACAACATGTCGGACCTGTGCTGGGTCCTTGATCTCCGGCCCCGTACAAAGTGGACACTTCCCTACACCGACGGAGAGTCCGTCATCACTATTGCCACCAAGAGCGGCGACAGGCAGAAGGCTGAAAAGAATGAGACGTGGCCGTCGTACTGGCTGAAGAAGCCGGAACTGCTGGACCTTGACACAGTCAACAAGGAATTGCCAAAGTCACTGGACCCGACTGCGGCAAATCCCGGTGACGATCTGTTTGTGGTGGTGCGCACCTCGGCGGGGGTGAAATCCTTCTCCGAATTCCGCGTGGTGATCCCGCAAAAACTGCCCTCCCGCCCCACGGAGCAAATGGCGGCGGGGATTCAGTTGTCGCCGCGCGCCTACAGCGTGGTGGACACGGCAACCAAGCGCAGCCCGGAAGAAAGCGCGGTCCAGGACTTTTACGGCCACGATACACTGATTGCCAACGTGTACACCAAGGTGTACGACATGACCGGACTGTCGCCGTTGACCACTTCGTCCTCCACGACCCCGCTGATTCAGCCGGGCGGGCTGGAAGCGGCGGTTCTGGGCCTCGACTGTTCGGCCAACCGTACCGAAAACATGATCGCCCAGGGAGCGGGCACGCAGGCCCAGGCAGGTGCCAACACGTTTACGGTTGCCGACTCGGACGTTACCGTCGCGAGTAACAGCATCTACTACAGCGCCGGCACCGGGTGGACCAGCGAAGTCGTCGGGCTTTATCTCATCGGCTACGGCGGTTCCGATGCCGCCAGCGCCCGCATCACCGGTTACGAAATCACGGCGGCCAGCGGACGCACGCTGACCCTGCGGGCCGGTGCTCCGCGCACCGACAAGGCATGGTATGTGGTAAAGGACCCGACCTTCCTCGAGCAGGTGATCGTCGAGTTCTATGATGTGGGCCGGACCGGCAACTTTGACCTGCAGAACGACATGCTTCCGCTGAACTACGAAGACCCGATGAACGGACAGTACAGCGGCGTCGCGCTCTACCGCGACAACGATTCAAGCCCGTTGAACACGAACGGCGTGTTCGACCCGCCAATTCGCGACGCAAGCGGAAACATCACCGAGTACGTGGACCTTCCGGTCATGCTTGACGGGCCGCCCACCCTGATGGGTACCGTCGGCGGTGAGCCCGAATACCAGGTCAAGTTCGTGTTCTCTTCGCCGGGCACGGACAACAAGGTAGGCCTGAACACGGTGCCCTATGAGTCGCAGCCCAGCCATCGCCAATGGGTGCAGCAGACCACAGGTCTTGGGCCCAACGATCCCGACTACGGTCCGGACTTTTTCGTGGTGGTGCGCCCGTCCAACAAGATGGCGGAGGGCGACAAGTTCCAGGCGGCCATTGTGTCCTGGGGCCCGAACACACCCACGGAGCCCGATCCGGACAACTTCATTCCGTCAGTGCTTCCCGGCCAGAGCACCGGCCTGAGAGAGGACGAGTTTGACATTTTCTCCGAATTCCCCTGGGGTGCCCGCGGCGTGGGCTACATCACGCTCTTCAAGAACCCCCAGCCGGTGTACAGTTGGGGTTACGACAAGGCGACCCGCAAGCCCGTGCCGCGCGAGGATGTGGACCGGAGCCAGACGGGTTCGGATTTCTCCGTTCTGCGTAATTGGACGCGGACGAACCCGTGGGTGTTCAACGTTTCGCAAACGGTAACCTCTTTGGCCCCGCCGCAACTGGACTTCGAAGGGGTGCCCACCCGGCAGGTGGTCAATGACGATGTCGCGTTCCAGTTGCTGGGTGTCACACAGATTGGATCACTCACGTGGAACTTTGGGGACGGGACCACATCCACCGAGGTCAATCCGGTCCATCAGTATGCCGCCACGGGCTTCTACACGGTCAGCGTGACCATGATAAACCAGTACGGCATCAGCAGCACCGCGAGCAAGACGGACTATATCGAGATTATTGACGCCCCGTTCGCCGACTTTACCGCCACGCCGGTGCGCGGGAACATCACGCCGGGATCGCCGTCACCGGCGTTGCCGGTGACTTTCACCGACATTTCAATCGGCGGGGACAGTTGTACGGCGATCGCATGGTCCTGGGATTTCGGTGACGGCAGCACCTCCACGGAGGAGAACCCGGTACACCGCTACACGGCTGCGGGCATCTACTCGGTCACGCTGGAGGTCACATTCCAGTGCAGCGACGGCACCGTCGTGCGGCAGCGCAAGCGCGACAATTACATTACCGTGCTGACGTGCGTGGGTTGCTCGACCAGCGAGGGCGAAGGCAGCGAGGGCGAGGCGACCACGCCGCCCAAGGCCGAAATCAAGTTCACCACGCTGGTCAAGGACAAGGAAGCCATCGTGCCCCTGTCCGACTGGGTGCAGCTCTTCCGCTTCACCATGAGCTACGGAAAAGAGGACACGGACTATGCGCCGCGCGTCCTCCGCTCGTTGCAGTTCTACATCTGCCCCGACTCGCGGAGTTCTTCCGACCTCAAATACGCCGACATGGGCGCGCCCTATCCGACGGACCTGCTCGAGTTCGGCGTGTTCAAGGAGACCAAGGGCTGCAAGGACTGCACCAAGGTTTGGGGTGACGTCGATGGCGTGCTCGATCCGTATTACGATGTGTACCAGTTCGGCTGGGACAATCTTGGCGCGGACGCGGGCAAGATCACGGCCGTGCAGGAGATGGCCGGCATCGTCTACACGATGGACTTCATCGGCAACGGCACACCGCTGAAGCCGCAGTTCCCCCTGGTGGCGGCGCCGACCTCGGACGACTACCCCGACGGCAATTCCTACATCGTTGCGGTGCGCTCATCGGCCACCTGGCGCAGCGAGTTGACCATGGGTGTCCAGGTGTGGGATGCGCAGATGATTAACCCGAACACGGGCAACTTCCCAGTGGACGACAAAGGGAAACCCATCGACAGCTACACGCCGAACTTCTACGACGACAAGAAGCTCGAGGACAAGCAGTATTACAGTTCGTCCTTCGGCGTCTACGATTTCACGGGTTCCATTTACAGCGGAAAACCCGGCGTGTCCACGTCGTTCAATGCGTGGAACTACCCGAACATGCTGTACATGCCGCTGGGCGAGTTCTCCCGCCCGCGATGGAACGCGGTGGGCCAGGTGCTCCAGGTGGTCGCGGGCGAATTCCTGCAGGAGCGCACCCTTACGGCCATTGACGACTGGCAGCAGGTGATCGGCGGCAAGAACAAGTTCCGCAGCACGGTGGGCACCAGCCCGGCGGAGTCCTTCTGGATTTCCGCAGGCGGAGCCTACTCGCGCGCCGCCGGCGCGGCCCTCTATCTGCCGGCCACGGTGGATGTCGGCACGCTGGGCTT
>CAZOMH010000252.1:0-6320 GCA_964580415.1 uncultured Nitrospirales bacterium | reverse complement strand
GGAGGTGCCCTTCGGGCACACTCCGGCTATTCAAATTGGTCCCTTGCAGGGACCGGTGAACCTTTCCAGACTCCCCCCAGTGATGTCGGTGAATATTTGCGAAACCGACGGCTGCAGGGAAGCCCTGTGAACGTTTCCAGACTCCGCCCGTGATGTCGGAGGGGTACGGGAGGAATTTATCCATGCACGCTGGGATGGATCCCGCAGAGGAGAAATAATGCCTATACTTGGTAGGGATTAACGGCCGGGTTGGTTGGTTTCGATGAATACCTGCGTGAAGTAATATCCGCCCGCGCCGTCCGGGGCCACGCCCATGCCGGTGCGGGTAAATTCGGGCCGGAGAATATTTTGGCTGTGCTCGGCGCTGCCCATCCAGGCCCGAAGCGCCTCCCCGGCCGGGTTCGGAAAATCGTTCCAGGCGATGTTTTCTCCGGCCGAGGCATAGGGGATTCCGGCGGCGTCGAGGCGTTGAGAGGGAGACTGCCCGTCCGGGTTGTCATGGGAGGCGAAGTGCCGTTTCACCATATCCTCGCTGTGCGTGCGGGCAACCTTGCGAACGGCCTCGTCCATGGCGAGCGGCGGCAGGCCCGCCTTGGTCCGTTCCTGGTTTACCAGACCAAAGGCCCGAGTTTCGGCATCTCCTGTCGGGCTTGAGACACAGCCTGCAAAGCCCGTCAGGATCGCCGCCAGCATAATTCCCCATGCAGGAACCTTTGTCCGGCACATTCTGCTTTACTCCTGCGGTGTGCCGCAATGGGCGGTTTCGCCGCTTCCGTTGCGCTTCGCGCCGGTTCCGATGAAATCCAGCGTAAGGTAGTAAAGACCCGCACCGGCATCGGCCACGCCGACGCCAATGCGGTTAAACTGCGGACGCAAAATATTGTCCCGGTGCGAAGGGCTGTTCATCCAACCCGCCACTGCGGTTTCGCCCGGTTCCGGATTGTTGTTCATCGCGATGTTCTCGCCGGCCCAGGAGTAGGTGATGCCCGCGGCCGCAAAGCGCTCGAAGGGGTCGCTGCCGTCCGGATTGGTATGGCTGAAGAAGCCCCGGGTTGCCATGTCCTGGCTGTGGGCGCGGGCCACCAGGCGCAAATCCTCATTCATGACCAGCGCCGCCAAACCCGCGTCCGCCCGTTCGTCATTGAGAAGGACGAGCACATGTTCCTCCAGGTCCAGAACCTCCTGCGACGGCTCGTAGGGTGCGGGCGCCTGTGTCGTTGGACATCCGGCAAGGAGCAGGGCTTCCGCAGCAAGCAGCGCAAACCCAAACAAAACTCCGGCGCGTTTCATGGCATGGTCTCCGGGAAATTGCCCGGCCCCAGTATGGGACATGCCCGGATGCGTGTCAACCGGGCGCTCTCGGAAGATTCCAATCGCGGCGTCAATTTGTTAGAGTACTGGCATCGTTCCGCGTCTTCCGGTATGAACAGAAAGGACCCCGTCATGCGATTCTCCACACTTCGATTCGGCCTGCCTGCGGTTTTGGCGGCTGTTTTCGTGCTTTCAGGGTGCGTCAGCCAGTCCGCGCCCGCAGGCAAGGACGATTTTCGTCTGGGCCGCCTGGGCCTGCGCAAGGGCGACAAGGACTTCAGCATCCACGCGGTGACCGTTCCCGGATTGATCGAGGCGGGACCAAAACTTAATCTGCCCGTGCTGGCCCGTATCGGCGAATCGGGCGGCAACACGGCATGCGTGGACCTTCCGGGCATCAGCGCCGACGGCAAGTCCATCGACCCGAAGACGGTCGAGACGGTTCTCGCCTATGCCCAGCGCTGCAAGGACGAATACATGTCCCTGCTTGTGCGCGTGCTGGGAAAGGTCGGCGACGATCCGGCAGTGCGCGAACGCGCCGTGGTGACCGTGGCCAAGGCGCTCAGGAAGGAGGGCCGCATAGCATACTGGATTGACGGACCCGATGCGGCGGCACTGGCGAAGAATTTCAAGAAAACCGCGCCGAACCTGCTTCTGGCCGCGCCCGCCAACGGTGATTTGACCACGGTGGACGCCGTGCCGCCGAAAGGCGAGGGGTTGCGCAAACTGGTGGTCGGCAGCCTGCCCGAGGACGGACGGCGGGAAATCAATTTCGTGATGCCCGCGGACGACGCGGTCTATGCGCGCATGGACAAGGCCTTTGCGGACCCCGTCGAGCGGGCTCCCTGGACCCCGGACAACTCCGTGCTCAGCGAGCAGGACCGCAGGGACGGATTTATCGCGCTGTTCGACGGCAAGACGCTGAACGGCTGGTTCTCGCGCACGCCCGGCGTCCAGTCTTTCGCCGCCAAAGACGGTTGCATTGAGTGGGTGCGGGGCGGCTCGGGCGCGATTATGACTCATGACCGCTATGACAACTTCATTTTGCGCTTTGAGTGGAAGATCAAGAAGGACGGCAACAGCGGCGTATGGTGCCGCGCACCGCGCGATGCCCGGGCCTCCAAGATCGGGTTTGAGTTCCAGATGATGGGCGACAGCGCCAGCCCCGCCACCGACACTTCCACCGGCTCCATCTATGAGGTGCTTGCGCCCAAGTGCGTTGCCAACAAGAAAGAGGGCGAGTGGAACACGACCGAGCTGATTCTGGACGGTCCGCACTACAAGGCGACGCTCAACGGCAAGGTGGTGCAGGACTTGGACTTCAGCAAGCACGATGTAATGAAAGACCGGCTGAAAAACGGGTTTATCTGCCTTACCGATCACAATTGCTGGGTTTCGTACCGCAACATCCGCCTGAAGAAGCTGTAAAACAACAGCCGGGAGCACCGCCGCATGACACGACTCCGTTCCGGGCCGCGCACCGTTGCAGGGTTCCTGGCTGCGCTGTGTCTTGTGGCCCTTGCCGGATGCGGTGCGTTCGCCAGGGGTGCCGTCCCAAACGAGACGGGTTTTGACGGCGCGGTCACGGTGGTTTCGGAAGAGGCCGACGGCGACTTCGGCGTTGTGACGGTGCGTGTGCCCTACCTGGGCGTGCGGGGCGATGCCAAAACCGGTCTTGCGCGCGTCGTGTTTCACCGCAGCGCCGTCGAAGGCGGCGTGAAAACACCTGCCTTCTGCCATGTGCATTACGAGAAGGATGCGGGCGGGGCCAGGCATTGGGCCAAACAGGGGTGGGTGGTGTTTACCGCCGCCTACACCGGGCCGGACGGCGAATCGCCGCTCGACGTGGCGGTGGGCAACGGCAACAACCTGGCCCGCGCGATCATCGAGTGGGCGCGGCGGGTACCCTTTGTGGACCGGTCGCGGCTGCACATCGACGGCGGCAGCCAGGGCGGCTACATGGCCCTTGAGATGAGCGCCGAAATGTTTCCCGTCACCTCCACCACCGCCGACGCCCCCGTCGTCAACTGGGACTACAACCTGAACTATATCGTGAAGAACGGCGCTTTGGCGGGCTATCCCGACCAGGCGGCGGTCGCCGCCGGACCAATGCCCATACTGGGCAGGGTGGCCGAACTGGCCGACATGAGCTTCAAGTACTTCACGAAAGACTTTGCCGACGAAACCTGGTACCGGCTCAGTCCGGTGTCCTGCACGGACCGCATCACCAACCCCACCATGGTGCTCTGTGCGACCGGTGACATGCTGGTGCCGATGGAGGCAATGACCCGCACCACGCCGCTCCCCGTGGACCTGGCCAAGTTCCCGGCGGGATACAACCGCAACTTCGACGAACTCACGCCGAACGAACATGCCCGCAGGGTGTTTGAAGACGTCCTGCCAAAAGACCAGGTCTTTGTGCATCTGGAACCCAAACAGGACGGGTCGTTCGTCGTCACGAGCGATATGGTGCTCGATTCCAAGAAGCAGCCCGCCAAGAAGCCCGCGGAGATCGACCGCGCCTTCAGCAGGGACAAGCAGTGGACGCTGTTGTACCTGGACGAGGGCGGTCCGGAACCCTTCGCGGGGCATACCACCTGGTACTGGGCGACGAGTCCCGACAAGTTCGTCGCGTACTACCGCGACGCGAAGCCCGCCGTGTCCATCCTCAACGCGGCAAAATTGAGGCGCATCATGGAGCGCCATGCGGGGCAACTGAGCGACCTCCCCATGCTGAACGACGGCACACCCGCCAACCGGCTCAACTATGCGTCCGTGGAAAAGCGCGATGTGGAGACGGCGCTGCGGGACTATGCGTCGCTCGGTCCTGAATACGCGGCAAACCTGAAAACGCTCTATGCCGCGTGTCCGGTCAAGCCCTTCGGTGAAACACTGCCCGACGGCATGCTTCCCTAGGCCCGCCGCATGCGCGAGACCGAAGCCATCCGCAAACACCTGCTCGACTGGTTCAGGGAGGAGGCGCGCGACCTGCCTTTCCGCCGCACGCGCGACCCCTATCTGATATGGTTGTCCGAGATCATTTTCCAGCAGACCCGCATTGACCAGGGATTGCCCTACTACGAGCGCTTTGTGGCGGCCTTTCCGACCGTTAAGGCGCTGGCGGACGCGCCGGAGGAGGCGGTGCTCAAGCTTTGGGAGGGACTGGGCTACTACACCCGCGCGCGCAACCTCCACGCCGCCGCCCGCGAAATCCGCGACCGCCATGACGGCAAACTGCCCGACACGGCGCGGATGCTCCAGATGCTCCCCGGTGTGGGCCGCTACACGGCCGGGGCGGTGGCCAGCATCGCTTTCGGCGAGCGCGTGCCCGTGGTTGACGGCAACGTCAAGCGTGTCCTCGCCCGGCTGCGGCACATCGCCGACCCCGTGGACGACCCCCTCGTTGAGGAGGACCTGTGGGCCATCGCCGAGCAGCTTGTGCCCGCGCGCAATCCGGGCGAGTTCAACCAGGCCATGATGGAACTGGGCGCGCGGGTATGCACACCGCGCCAGCCCCGCTGCGATGCCTGCCCGCTGGCCGAGATGTGCGCCGCCCGCATCGCGGGAGTGGCCGAATCCCTGCCCGTGAAGCGCGCCAAGAAGGAAGTGCCCCATCGCGAGATGGTGGTGGCCGTTATCCAGCGCGATGACGGTGCCTATCTCATCGGCCGCCGCCCGCCCGAGGGGATGCTGGGCGGACTATGGGAGTTTCCCGGCGGCGCCACCGCCCGCGGCGAAACCCACCAGCAAGCCCTGACCCGGGTCTGCCGCGACGTGCTGGGCGTCACAGTCCATGTTGGCGGCATGGTGGCGTGCGTGAAGCACGCCTACACCCATTTCAAAGTCACGCTCAATGTCTACCGCTGTGACATCCAGCAGGGCGAGCCTCAGCCCAACGAGCACACCGAACTGCGCTGGGTACAGGCCGAAGACTTCGGCACCGTCCCCTTCCCAAAAGGCAACCACAAATTCCTGCCGCTGCTTGCCCCCTCCGACGAACCCGACCTGTTCAGCGCGCCGGGAGAATGACGGAACGGGTACGTCTCAATCCACGCCCGCCGGATGGTAGAACCCGTGCCCCGGCTGTGTAATATCCCCCTCCACCGCGCACTGCACCTGGCCGAAATCGGCGAGCAGACTCAGGCGCGTCCGCATTTCAGTTGTGCCACCGTTGTGGGTAAGGCCGCCATACCCGTGCTTGGGGCCGCCGCTCCGGTATTCTCCCCGCACCTGCACGGAACCGCCCACGGTAATGGTGAACGGCGGGTCTTCCCCGGGACGTGTGCTTTTCACATCCTGCGACTGGGCATACTCTTTTGCGGCCCTGTTTATCGCGGTATGCAGCGTTTCGGGTTCACTCTCGGCCGTCTTTGCAGCGGTGCCGGCCGTCATGGTTTCTTTCTCCGGAACGGCCCCGGGGACAGGGGCGGTTTCGGCCGGGTCCTGATTCTGTGAAGCGGCCGACTTTGCCGTGTTTGCCGTCTTGACCGGGTTCTTCCTGGCGGGCTTGGGCGCTTGGACGGCGGGATTTGCCGCGACCGCGTTTTCTGTGGTGGCAATTGCCGGTGTTTCCGGCGGGGACGCCGGGGTGGATGCAACCGCCACCGTTTCGGGCACGGCACCCGGAACCGGGACCTCGTCGGTCCGCGGCTGCTCCATTACCAGAAGGAGTTGCGGTTCAGCAGTGGCTTTCGCCAGCGCACCGGGGAGTGTCGGCTGACGCATCGCGATGGTTTCCTGTTCCCCCGTCAGCGCGGTCGCCGCAAGGAGCAACACCACCAGCAGCGCGGGCACAATACCCCTTCGGGAACGCGGGTCATAGGACGTGATCATTTCAATTCTCCTTTCGATGCTTGATCTTCCCTCCAGCACGCCCACCAGTCCCGGGCTGCTATGGGAAGCGGAGTTTGTTCGGATTTGGTCCAGCAGCGTGTGGCCGTAGGCGCGGCGCTCGCCGGGCGTCAACAGGGACAGCACGCGGGCGTCGCAGGCCAGTTCGCGGTCTTCTG